>JAEELK010000189.1 GCA_016282655.1 Bacillota bacterium
CTCGCAGAGCATCCCGGCCAGCGTCTCCGAGTCCCGCTCGTTCATCTGGCAGCCGAAGGTCTGTATGAAATAACTCTTTTCTTCCATGGTCTTCCTTATTCCAGTTCAAACGCGCCGGTGTAGAGCTGATAGTAGGTGCCCTTCTGCTCCAGCAGCTGCGCGTGGTCGCCGCGCTCGATGACCTCGCCGTGGTCCAGGACCAGGATGGCGTTCGCGTTCATGATGGTCGAGAGGCGGTGCGCGATGACGAAGACCGTGCGGCCTTCCATCAGGCGGTCCATGCCGTGCTGCACGATGGCCTCCGTGCGGGTGTCGATGGAGGAGGTCGCCTCGTCCAGGATCATCGCCGGCGGGTCCGCCACCGCGGCGCGCGCGATGGAGAGCAGCTGCCGCTGCCCCTGCGAGAGCCCGCTGCCGTCCCCGCTGAGCACGGTATGATAGCTTTCCGGCAGCATGCGGATGAAGCTGTCCGCGTTGGCGAGCTTCGCGGCCTCCACGCATTCTTTGTCCGTGGCGTCCAGCCTGCCGTAGCGGATGTTCTCCATGACGGTGCCGGTGAAGAGGCTGACCTCCTGCAGCACCATGCCCAGGCTGCGGCGCAGATCGTCCTTGCAGATCTTCCGGATGTCGATGCCGTCGTAGGTGATCTGCCCGCTGTCGATCTCGTAGAAGCGGTTGATGAGGTTCGTGATGGTGGTCTTGCCCGCGCCCGTGGCGCCGACCAGGGCGATCTTCTGCCCCGGCTTGGCGAAGAGGCTCACGTCCTTCAGCACCGGTTTGCCCGGCGTATAGCTGAAGTCCACGTCGTAGAAGCGGATGTCGCCCCGAAGCTCGACCAGCTCGGTGCTCCCGTCCTCCCGCGGGACCTTCCAGGCCCAGAGATGCGTGTTCTCGGCGCTCTCCAGGAGCGCGTCCCCTTCCCTGCGCGCGTTGACGAGATGCACCACGCCCTCCTCGTCCTTCTCCGCCTCTTCATCCAGCAGCGCGAAGATGCGCGCCGCGCCGGCCAGCGCCATGATCACCGAGGTGATCTGCTGCGAGACCTGGCTGATGGGTCCGACGAAGGCCCGGGAGAGCTGCAGGAAGGAGGCGATGCCGCCCAGCGTCAGCACGCTGACGCCCGTCAGGCCGAGGTTGGGCACGCCGTTGATGGCGAGCGCGCCGCCCACCACCGCGATGGCCACGTAGAGCACGTAGCCCGCGTTGAACATGGTCGGCATGAGGATGTTGCCGTAGGTGTTGGCCATCGAGTCGTTGCGGTAGAGATCCTCGTTGACCCGGTCGAAGCCGGCCTTCGCGGCATCCTCATGGCAGAAGACCTTCACGACCTTCTGGCCGTGGATCATCTCCTCCACGTAGCCGTTGAGCGCGCCGATGGTGCTCTGGCGCTGCTGGAAATAGCCGCTGCTGCGTCCCGTGATGAACTTCACGACCTGCAGGAGCAGGAAGATGAAGACGATCACGAAGAGGCTCAGCCAGACGCTGACGAAGAGCATGGAGAAGAAGACCGCCACGATGGACATGAGCGAGCCGAAGGTCTGCGGCAGAGACTGTGAGATCATCTGGCGCAGCGTGTCCGCGTCGTTGGTGTAGTGGCTCATGACGTCGCCGTGGCTGTGGCTGTCGAAGTAGCGCAGCGGCAGGCGCTGCATGTGCCCGAACATCTCGTCGCGGATGTCCTTCAGGATGCCCTGCGCCACGGTGACCATCATGCGGTTGTACGCGAGGTTGGCCAAAATGCCGACCGCGTAGACGCCCGCCAGCAGGAGCAGCATGCGCGCGAGCCCGGAGAAGTCCGGCGCGGCCACGGCCAGCAGCGGCGTGATGTAGCGGTCGATCAGGACCCGGATGAAGAGGATCGAGGCCGCGCTCACCAGGGAGCTGATGATGATGAAACAGACCACCAGGACGCAGCGGGCCTTATAGTGCCCGAGGTAGGAAAGGAGCCGGCCGATGGTGCCGGGCGGCAGCTGCTGCAGCATGGCGCGGTTGCTCATCTTGCCCTGTGCTCTACCTGCCATCTTCCATCCCTCCCTTCTGCTGGGACTCGAAGACTTCGCGGTAGATCCCGCAGTTCTCCAGGAGCTCCTCGTGCGTGCCGCGGCCCGCGATGCGGCCGCCGTCCAGCACGATGATCTGGTCCGCGTCCATCACGGAGGACACGCGCTGCGCGATGATGATCTTGGTGGTCTCCGGAAGGCTCTCGCGGAAGGCCTTGCGGATCCGCGCGTCCGTCTTGGTGTCCACCGCGCTGGTGGAGTCGTCCAGGATGAGGATCTTCGGCTTCTTCAGGATGGCGCGGGCGATGCAGAGGCGCTGCTTCTGCCCGCCGGAAACGTTGCTGCCGCCCTGCTCGATGTGGGTGTCGTAGCCGTCCGGGAACTCCCGGATGAAGCCGTCCGCCTGCGCGATGCGGCAGGCCGCTTCCATCTCGGCGTCGCTCGCGTTCGGATCGCCCCAGCGCAGGTTCTCCCGGATGCTGCCGCTGAAGAGCTCGTTCTTCTGCAGCACCATGGCGACCTGCTGCCGCAGGGCTTCCAGGCTGTAGTCGCGGGTGTCCGCGCCGCCCACCAGAACGCGGCCTTCCGTGGGGTCGTAGAGCCGCGGGATGAGCTGCACCAGGCTGCTCTTGGAGGAGCCGGTGCCGCCCAGGATCCCCAGCACGCTGCCGGAGGGCACGTCCAGATCGACGTGGTCCAGGACCGGCCGCTCGGAATGGCGGCTGTAGCTGAAACTCACGTCCTCGAAGCGGATGCTGCCGTCCCGCAGGGCCGTCAGCGGCTCCGCCTTCTCCTTCAGGTCGCTCTCCTCGTCCAGGACGGCGCAGATGCGCTCCGCGGAGGCGCGGGAGATGACGATCATGACGAAGACGAAGGACAGGGTCATGAGGGCGATGAGGATCTGCATGACGTAGGTGAGCAGGCTCATGAGCTCGCCCGTGGAAAGGCCGAGCACGGGATCGCCGCCGCTGGCCACCACGGCCTTCGCGCCGAACCAGGAGATGAGCAGAAGGCAGGTGTAAAGACAGGTCTGCATGAGCGGACCGTTGAAGGCGATGATCTTCTCCGCCTTGGTAAAGAGCCGGCAGAGCTCGGCGGAAACGCCCTGGAACTTCCGGGTCTCGTACGCTTCCCGCGTGAAGGTCTTGACCACGCGGATGGCCCTGACGTTCTCCTCCACGTCGCTGTTCAGGTGATCGTAGAGCGTGAAGACGCGCTCGAAGATGCCGTGCGCGGCCATGGCGATGAGCGCGAGGCCGACGCCGAGGACCGGGATGATGCCGACGAAGATGAGCGCGAGCCCGCTGTGGATGCGCATGGCCGCCAGCAGGCAGAAGACGAGCATGAGCGGGCTGCGCACCGCGATGCGGATGATCATTTGGAACGCGAACTGCACGTTGTTGACGTCCGTGGTGATGCGGGTGATGATGGAGGCGGTCGAGAACTTGTCGATGTTCGCGAAGGAATAGTCCTGCACGCGGTAATACATGTCCCTGCGGAGGTTCTTCGCGAAGCCCGCGGAGGCCACGGCGGCAAAGCGCCCCGCCAGCACGCCGGTGAGCATGCCGAGGAAGGCGACCAGGACGAGCAGGAGGCCCCATTTCACGATATAGTTCATATTGCCGACGTTGATGCCGTCGTCGATGATCCAGGCCATGATGAACGGGATGAGCACGTCCATCACGCATTCCAGGCTCACGAAGAACGGCGTCAGCCAGGCGGCTTTTTTATATTCACCGATGCTGGACGCCAACTTGCGTATCATTGGGTCAGTGTTTCCTTTCTTTCGGCGGCGGAGCGCCGTTTCGATCAGTTGATCTTCATCTGCTCCCAGAGCTCATTCTGGTATTGTAGCAGATCCGGGCTCAGATTGCGATAGGCATACTGCTCGTAGGCGGCCGCGAAGTCCAGATCCTCCGGATAGAGCAGCTCCACCACGTCCTCGCCCATCTCTTCCACGTAGTCCTCGCTCTCCCGGACCAGGCGGTTCGGCACGGCGTAGGAGATGAAGACCGCGTTCGCGACCGCGGGCTCCTCCTCCAGCATGTAGTTGAGGAAGATCTCCGCCAGCTCCTTGTTCTGGCAGCAGTTCGGGATGCAGAAGGCGTCCACGTAGAGGTTCGTGGGCTCCGGATAGTAGAACTGCAGGTCCACGTCCTCCGCCTCGGCGTCCACCATGAGGAAATAGTCTCCCACGTAGTAGACGGCGATGGCGGCTTCTCCGGACTCCATCATGTTGAAGACCTCGTCCATGACGTAGCTCTTGACCAGGGGCCGCTGCTGCAGGAGGCTCTCCAGGGCCTGCTGCCAGACTGCCGGATCCGCGCTGTTGACGTCCAGGCCGTCGCGGTACATGGCCGTGCCGAAGGCGTCTCTCGGGTTGTTGAACTGCAGGATGCTGCCCTCGTATTTCTCGTTCCAGAGCAGATCCCAGCCGCCGACGTCCTCCTCGTCCACCTGCTCGGCGTCGTAGATGATGCCGATGACGCCGTAGGCGTAGGGCACGGTATAGATCCCCTCGGGGTCGTAATAGAGATGGAAGAAGTCTTCGTCCAGGTATTCGCGGTTCGGGATGTTCTCCCAGTCGATCGGCAGGAGCAGGCCCTCCTCCCGCATGCGGGCGATCATGTAGTCCGAGGGACAGATCAGGTCGTAGCTGACCGCGCCGGAGACGATCTTGTTGTACATGTCCTCGCAGGAGGCGAAGGTGTCGTAGTTGACCTTCACCCGCTGCCCGTAGGTCTCCCTGTACCACGTCTCAAACTCCTTGACGGTATTCAGGCTGCCCTCGGAGCCGTCCGAGATGTATTCGCCCCAGTTGTAGACGTTCAGCACCAGCGTGTCCGCCTGCACGCTCAGGCCGGCGATCAGCGCGATGACGATCAGGAAGAGCAGGACGGGCGCGAGCCGGCGCAGCC
>JAEELK010000190.1 GCA_016282655.1 Bacillota bacterium
CCCTGCTCCAGGCCCACCTGACGGATGGCCTCCAGGAAGGGCTGGCTCTCGATGTCGCCGGTGGTGCCGCCGATCTCGGTGATGACCACGTCGGCGCCGGTCTTCTTCCCCACGGCGTAGATGAATTCCTTGATCTCATTGGTGACGTGGGGAATGACCTGGACCGTCTCTCCCAGGTACTCCCCCCGCCGCTCCTTGTTCAGCACGCTCCAGTCGACCTTGCCGGTGGTGAGGTTGGAGAATTTGTTCAGGTCCTCGTCGATGAAGCGCTCGTAGTGCCCCAGGTCCAGGTCCGTCTCCGCGCCGTCCTCCGTGACGAAGACCTCGCCGTGCTGGTAGGGGCTCATGGTGCCCGGGTCTACGTTGATATAGGGGTCCAGCTTCTGCGCCGCGACCTTCAGCCCGCGCGCTTTCAGCAGCCGCCCCAGCGACGCCGCCGTGATGCCCTTGCCCAGACCGGAGACGACGCCGCCCGTGACAAAGATATATTTGCTCATGGATCCCAGACCTCCCCGAAAGCAAAAATAAAGAGAGACAAGGGCGCGCAGATCGCTCTGCGAGACGCCTTTGTCTCTCAACAAGCATTATTTTACGACGCGCAGACCGGATTGTCAATGAAAAACCTTGCGCAAAAGCCGACAAAAGGGTACAATACCAGCATCGAAAGGGAAAGGAGTGCCTGCAAATGAATTATACCCCTGACGAGGTCCTGCAATACGTGGCGGAGGAGGACGTGAAGTTCATCCGCATGGCCTTCTGCGATCTCTACGGCAAGCAGCGCAACGTGGCGATCATGGCGGAGGAGCTGCCGCGCGCCTTCGACCACGGCATCGCCTTCGACGCCTCGGCCATCAGCGGCTTCGACATGGACGTGCGCTCCGACCTTTTTCTGCGCCCCAACGCCGCCACGCTGCGGGAGCTGCCCTGGCGGCCCCAGAGCGGGCGTGTGGCGCACATGTTCTGTGACATCGTCCGCCCCGACGGCACGTCCTTCGACGGGGATACGCGCGCGCTGCTGCGCAGGACGGCGGAGAGCGCCGCGGCGAAGGGCTATGAGTTCCGCTTCGGCACGGAGATGGAGTTCTATCTCTTCAAGCTCGACGAGCAGGGAAAGCCGACCGGGGAGCCCTTTGACGAGGCCGGCTACATGGACGTCGCCCCCGAGGACAAGGGGGAGAACATCCGCCGGGAGATCTGTCTGACGCTCGAGCGCATGGGCATCTGCCCGGAGAGCTCCCACCACGAGAGCGGGCCGGGACAAAACGAGATCGACTTCCGCTATGCAGATCCCCTCACGGCGGCGGACAACGCCGTCATCTTCCGCTCCGTCGTGCGGACCATCGCCGCGCTGAACGGCCTGTGGGCCGACTTCTCCCCGCGCCCGCTGGCGGACGCCGACGGGAACGGGATGCACATCAACCTCTCCGCGCGCCGCAGCGGCGCCGAGGTGCCGCCGCTGCAGCTCGTCCCCGGGCTGCTGCACCGCATCCGCGAGATGACGCGGTTCCTGAATCCCATCGAGGCCTCCTATGCGCGGCTCGGCAGGGACAAGGCACCCGCCTACGTCACCTGGTCGGAGGAGAACCGCTCCCAGCTCGTGCGGGTCCCCGCCGCGGCGGGGGAGTACCGCCGCCTGGAGCTGCGCTCGCCCGATAATGCGGCGAACCCCTACCTCACGTTCACGCTGCTCATCTGCGCCTGCATGGAGGGCATCGAGCGGCGCATCGCGCTGCCGGAGCCCACGAACGTCAACCTCTTCCGCACGGATGAGGAGACGCTGCGGCGCTTCGAGCGCCTCCCGGTCACGCTGGAGGAAGCGGCGGCCGCCGCCGCGGAGAGCGACTTCCTGCGCGCGAACCTCCCCGCGCAGGTCCTCGCGGGCTACGGCCTGTAGGCCGGCCCCGCGCAGCGCGTCGGAATCTCGCCGAAGGGAGGGGAGCGAAACGGTTTTTCAGAACGACACCTACAGCGTCCTGCTGGTCTCCGCATCCGAAAAATTCAATACCGCGACGCTTCCGCTGCTCCCTGCGACGGACTACTGGCCGGTCACGGTGGCGGGCAGCATCGCGGAGGCGCGCCGCACGATGCTGGGCGCCGCGTTCGATCTGATCCTGGTCAACGCCCCCCTGCCGGACGACGTGGGCGTCGGCTTCGCCGAGGCCGCCTGCGCGGAGAGCGACGCCGGCGTGCTGCTGCTCATCCGCAGCGAGCTTTACGAGGAGACCTACTACCGGGTGCGTGCCTCCGGCGTCATCGCGCTGCCGAAGCCGACGAGCACCCAGATGGTTGCGCAGTCCCTGCGGGTCCTCTGCGCCATCCGGGAGCGGCTGCGCGGGATGCGGCGTCACCAGGCGACGGTGGAGGAGAAGATTGAGGAGCTGCGGCTCGTGAACCGCGCCAAGTGGCTTCTGATCGAATGCCTCCACATGACGGAGCCGGAGGCCCACAGCTACATCACCCGGCAGGCCATGGAGCAGCGGACCGGCAAGAAGGAGATCGCGGAGAACATCATCCGGACGTATCAGTAGACGGAGATATCACAATAAGTTTTGCAGCGGGGACCGAAGACGCTTCGGGTCCCGCTGCAAAACTTTTTTCGGTTTAAAGTTGGCTTAAGCTTGCGCCGGTAGACTGGCCACGGAAACAGGGAAGGGAGGCCATGAACGATGTCAGCGATCTGCATTTTCAAAAGGATCGAGAAGAAATACCTGATTTCGGAGGAGCAGTACGGCGCGCTGCTGCGCAGGATCTGCCCGCATCTGAAGCCGGACGAGTACGGCCGCAGCACGGTGCTGAGTCTCTATCTGGACACGCCGGACCACCGCATCATCCGCAGCTCCATCGAGGCGGATAATTATAAGGAGAAGCTCCGTCTGCGCTCTTACGGCGTGGCTGCGGCGGATTCCGCCGTCTTTCTGGAGCTGAAGAAAAAATACAACGGCGTGGTCTACAAGCGCCGCGCGGCAATGACGTACGCGGAGGCGGAGCGGTATCTGCGACAGGGCGAAAAGCCCTTCGGGAGCCAGATCATGTCCGAGATCGACTGGAGCATGCGGTTTTATGGCTGGCCGCAGCCCGCGATGATGATCGCCTGCGAACGGGAGGCCTGGTTCGACGAGGCGCACCCGGACCTCCGCCTGACCTTCGACCGGGGCGTCCGATACCGGGAGAGCGAGCTGCGTCTCGACTGCGGCGGCGCGGGGATCGCGCTGCTGCCGAAAAACACGGTGCTGCTCGAGATCAAAACGGCGGGTGCGATGCCGCTGTGGCTTGCAGACGCGCTGGACGCGGAGGAG
>JAEELK010000191.1 GCA_016282655.1 Bacillota bacterium
CTTATCCTTGTCGTGTCTGGCTTTGAACGCGGCGTATTCCGCCTCGTCCGCGAAGAGCGGCGGCAGGCACTTGCTCTCCTGGCGCTCCATCTGCGAGGACTTCCGCAGGGTCTCCAGGATGGAAGCGATGCTCCGGGAGGGATACTTCTCGGAGAGCAGCGCGGCGCCAGTGGCGACGAAGAACTGCGAGTTCTCGGGAAAGATCACGTGGTCCGGCGCGATGTTCAGCGTGTCGATGAAACGCTTGCGCAGCTCGGAGAGGAAGTAGAGCGGGCCGCCCAGGAAGGCGACGTGTCCGCGGATCACGTGACCGCAGGCCAGGCCGCTGATGGTCTGGTTTACCACCGCCTGGAAGATGGAGGCCGCGAGGTCCTCCTTGGCAGCGCCCTCGTTGATCAGGGGCTGGATGTCCGTCTTCGCGAAGACGCCGCAGCGCGCCGCGATCGGGTAGATCAGCTTGTAGTGTTTGGCAGCCTCGTTCAGGCCGGCGGCGTCCGTGTTCAGCAGGATCGCCATCTGGTCGATGAAGGCGCCGGTGCCGCCCGCGCAGGTGCCGTTCATGCGCTGCTCCACGGTGGCGCCGTAGAAGGTGATCTTTGCGTCTTCGCCGCCGAGCTCGATGGCGACGTCCGTCTCCGGGATGAGCAGCTCCACGGCGCGGCTGCAGGAGATGACCTCCTGCTCGAAGGGAACGCCCACGAATTCGGAAAGCGCAAGGCCGCCGCTGCCGGTGATGACCGCGGTGGCTTCCGCGTCCGGAAAGCGCGCGCAGAGCTCTTCCAAGAGCTCCGTGGCCTTTTCGAAGACGTTCGACATATGCCGTTCGTATCTGCCGAACAGCATCTCGTTGTTTTCATCCAGCAGCACCACCTTGACGGTGGTGGAGCCGATGTCTATCCCAAGTTTCTTCATGTTATCCCGCATTTATAAAATGATCTGCTTTCTGCGATCTATGTACTACAGATCGATCTCGAGGAGGACGGGACAATGATCGCTCCCGTAGACCTCGTTCAGGATCTGCACGTCCTTCAGTTTCGGGCGAAGCCGCTCCGAAAGGATGAAATAGTCGATGCGCCAGCCGGCGTTCCGCGCCCTGGCGTTGGTGCGATAGGACCACCAGGTGTAGGCCTCCGCGCGCTCCGGATAGAGGCAGCGGAAGGCGTCCAGAAAACCTGCGTCCAAAAGTTCGCCGAACTTGCCGCGCTCTTCGTCGGAAAAGCCGGCGTTGCCCCGGTTCGGCCCCGGGTTCTTCAGGTCGATCTCCTGATGGGCCACGTTCATGTCACCGCAGCTGATGACGGGCTTTTCGCGGTCCAGGCTGCTGAGATAGGCCCGGAAGCTGTCCTCGAAATCCATGCGGAAGTCGATGCGCGCCAGGCCGTCCTGCGCGTTCGGGCTGTACTCGCTGACCAGATAGAAATCCGGGAATTCCAGCGTCAGCGCCCTTCCCTCGCTCTCGTGCTGCGGCGCGCCGATGTTCTTCCGCACCGAGAGCGGCTCCCGCCGGGTGAAGACCGCCGTGCCGGAATAGCCCTTTTTCTCAGCGCTGTTCCAGTACTGCGCGTAGCCCTCCAGCGGCACGTCCGCCTGCCCGGGCTGCATCTTCGTCTCCTGCAGGCAGATCGCGTCCGCGTCCACCTCTCGGCAGAAGTCCAGAAAGCCTTTTCCCATGCAGGCCCGCAGGCCGTTCACGTTCCATGTGACGATGCGCAAAGCGACGCTCCTTTTTATAGTTCAAACGATGAGCAGGCCGTAAGCCGGGTTCTGTATCTGACGATCATCTGTCTTGGCCGGCAGTTGCCTGACGGCTCTAGCGGCTTACCTGTCGGGAGGGACGGACAGCCCCTGTATCGCACCGAAGTGCGCCCTACTCAGCCTTGCTCCGGGTGGGGTTTGCACGGCCGGACCGTCTCCGGCCCGCCGGTGAGCTCTTACCTCGCCATTTCAACCTTACCGGGAAGACCCGGCGGTGTGTTTCTGTTGCACTTTCCCTGAAGTCGCCTTCGCCGGACGTTATCCGGCACCCTTGTCCTTTGGAGCCCGGACTTTCCTCACTCCGTACAGAGACGGAGCGCGATCGCCTGGCCTACTCATCGTTATCGCTGACTCTTATTCTTTGATCTGATCCTCAGAGCTTCCTGCCATAGGAAGCGCTGAAGGGATCCGTGTTGACTTTGGAGAGCAGGATCTCCACCGCGTTTCCGAGCGCGCGGTGCAGGAGCACCGCCATGGCCCGCGGAAAGACGGATTCCGTGCCGTAATGCCCGGCGTCCAGCAGCCAGAACTGTTCTTCCAGCGCGCTGAGGGCCTTGTGATGGGTCACGTCGCCGCAGAGAAGCGCCTCCGCCCCCGCGGCCTTCGCCGCGGGCATGGCGCTGAAGCCGCTCCCGCTGCAGATGGCGAGCGTTCTCACCGCCGCGTCCTCCGGGCCGACCGAACGGGCCGGATGGGAAAGCTGCAGCTTCTCTTCGATCAGGCGCTTCCACTGCTGCAGGGAGAGCGCGGCCTCCGCTTCTCCGCAGACGCCCATGATCTGTTCCCTGCCCGTTTCGTCCGGCTCCCGCAGCATGCGTATCTCCCGCAGGCCGAGATACCTGGC
>JAEELK010000192.1 GCA_016282655.1 Bacillota bacterium
ATCGGTGAAATAACTGTAGTGATCGGAGTAATAGGTGCCGTCCTTCAGCACGGCAGCGACAAGGTCGTCGCCTTCCTCTACGGTATCGACGGTCACGACGTTCGGATTCAACTCATCGTTAGTATAGAATCCGTACGCGCCGTTCTCCACGCCCCAGAACTTCGTGACCCAGCCGTCCTCGGCCGCTGTATAGCCGCCGGGTTTGTAAGTCTCGTGCAGGGCGACCAGCGCTTCGTCGTAGCTCAGTTCACCGTCGGAGTTGAGGTCGGTCACCGTGACCTTCGCCTGCACCAGCGCCAGCACGCCCGCGTTGCTGATCGTTACGTACACGTCCGCAGGATCGGCGGGTTCGGGAGGCGGCAGAAGCTTCTCTACACTCGGGATCGCCAGATAATACTGCGCGGAGGGCGTGCCGCCGTCCGGCTTGACGATCTTCACGGCGGTCGCTTGGCCGCAGTATTCGGTGCTCAGTTCAAAGACGAAGCGGCCGTCTGTCAGGGCATAGTAATCGTCCTCATCGGGTTCCTCGTCCGTGTTCAGCGTGTCCAGATAGAGGCCGGCATAAACGGTCGTATTCTTGGGATAATACGTGACCGTCACCGTATCTCCATTCTCGCTTATCACGGCAGCTGTTCCCTCCTGGGGAGTGAACATGCCGAAAGCACTTGTCAGGTCTTTTTTGTAGAAGTTGACGTCGTTCCCTTCGTAGTCCAGGGTCAGGGGCGCGTCTTCTTCCGGATCGTCGTCCGCTTCGGCAGCGAACTCGCCTTCCGCTTCGAAGGTCTCTTCTTCAGGCAGGACCTCTTCCGCGGGTTCCTCCGCGGGTTCTCCCGTGGGTTCTTCTGCGGGTTCCTCCGCAGGTTCTTCCGCAGGTTCTTCCGCGGGTTCCTCCGCAGGTTCTTCCGCAGGTTCTGTGTCTTCGATCTGCTCGACCGCCTCAGCCGGATCATCCGCTTCGTCCAGCTCTGCGGCCCAGACGCCCATCGGCAGCAGACCGATGACCATCACAAGTACGAGCAGCCATGACAGCAGCCGTTTTCTCATGTTCTTTTCTCCTTTCAAATATGCGCCGGGTTTTTGTTTTCGGGGGTGTGCCGGGATACAAAAAAGCAGGCCCTCGGCAAATGCCGGAGGCCCGCAGGAAGACAAAAAAAGGAAAGCATGTCCTGGAGCTGGCATCCATGCATTTCAAGGCAAACGGCGCGTATCTGACTTATCCTCCCTGGGGAGGCTTCACAGTGCCCTGCGCGCGGGGATTTGCACCCACATTCCGCTTTCCGCGCCTCTCCGAAAGAGAGGCCGGACCGCCTGCCTGTCCATTATTCATTTATGTATTTTGGATTATATCGCAGATCCGCGTTTTCGTCCAGTCATTTTTCCAGATCCTCAGGAAAATGCAAAAGCGGACCGGGGACGGCGCGCCGTCCCCGGTCCGGATCAGGTTTCGCTCTTCTACAGCACCTCGTTGTCCGCGAGGGCGTTGGCGATCTTCAGCGCGTGGTCGGAGCAGCGCTCCAGATACACGGCCATGTCTGTGAAAATGACGCCGCCCTTGGCACTGCAGGTCTCGTTCATCAGCCGGCGGATGTGGTTGCCGGTGATCTCGTCTTTGATGTCGTCCACAGTCTCTTCCAGGTCCTTGGCCTCGGCAAGGCGGTCGAAGTCGTTGTTGTCGAAGATCCAGAAACAGAGCGTGAGCGAGCGGATCGTTGCAACGGCCATTGTATGCAGCTCCCCGAGCGCCTCCTCGCTGATCGTGGCGCGGCCGCTTTGAAGTATCTCCTCGAACTCCACGATGTTCTCCGCGTGGTCGGAGATGCGCTCGATGTCGTCCACCGCGCGGATCATGCGGTACAGCCGGTTCAGGTTCCGGGGCGACATGTCCTGCATCCGGAGCTCCACGAGCTTGTCCACGATGTCCCTTGCCAGCAGGTCCACCGTCTCCTCGTTGACCTCCACTGTGGCGCGCTTCGCGTCGTTGAGCGTGAAGAAGCAGTCCAGCGCCTGCTCGAGATTGTTCAGCGCGATATGGCCCATGCGCGAGATCTCCAGCCGTGCCTGCTCCATGGCGAGCGCGGGCGGGATCCGGGACGTCTGGGTGAGATACACCAGCCGACGCTGCTCCTGCACTTTCGCCTCCTCCTCGCTCACCGGGAGCAGGCGCTCCGACAGCTTCACGATGTAGGACGAAAGCGGCAGCAGCACGGCCACGGAGATCACCGCGAAGGCGGTGTGGGTGTTGGCGATCTGGCGGGCGACGTTCCCGGGGCTGAGCGCCCGGATCCATTCCAGCACCTGCGGGAAAGCGGTGATCAGAGCAAGGATCAGGACGGCACGCAGCAGGTTGAACAGCAGGTTCAGGATCGAGCAGCGCCTGCCCTCGCGGTTGGCCGTCAAGCCGGCGAGGATGTTGGGCATGACGGAGCCGACAGCGGCGCCGATGACCAGGTAAACGGCCGTCTGGTAGGAGAGGATCCCCTGCACGGCGAAGGCCTGGAAGATGACGGTCGAGGAGGAGGAACTTTGCAGCAGCGCGGTGAACAGCACGCCGAACAGCACCGACAGGATCGGATTGGACAGCCGGGCCATCATTGCGGCGAACGCTTCCGTCTCGGAGAGCGGGGCGATGGCCCTCTTCATCAGCGTCAATCCGACGAACAGCATACCAAAGCCCAGGACAACGTTTCCGATGTCCCGGGCTTTATGGTTTTTCACAAACAGCGATACGACCGCTCCCGCGAACAGAAGGAACGGAGCGAAAACGCCGATATCGAAGGCGGTGATCTGCGCGGTGATGGTAGTGCCGATGTTCGCGCCCATGATCACGCCGAGGGCCTGCGCGAGGGACATCATCCCCGACGTGACGAAGCCGATCACCATAACGTCCGTAGCGGACGAGCTCTGTACGAGCACCGTGATCCCGACGCCGACCAGAACGGACACCAGGCGGCTCTTCCCTGCCTTTTCCAGGATGCCCTTCAGGTTTTCACCGCAAGCGTTGCGAAGGCCGGTAGACATCACCGTCATCCCGTACAGGAACAGGCCGATGCCCCCGCAGAGAGAGAATATTTCGCTGGCAGTCATACGATCTTAACCCTTTCATCAACTCGGCTGTATCGTATACTCCATACGTCAAACCCGATATCATTCATTTGTAAAGTCCATGTAAAGAAGGCGTCCCCCCGCCTTTCGGCAGAGGGACGTTCAAAGCTTATTTTCGGTAGGGTTCGTACCACTGGGCAACAGGGTCCGTCACCTCCCGAATGAGCCGGGGCTGCTGCGGTCCCGGCGTCTCCGGAGCCGCTTCCACAGGGGTCACCTGAGTGTCGCAGATCCTGTCGTGGAGCGCCCCGTTCTTCGGGTCGGCGATCGCCAGGAAATAACCGATCAGCAGGATGGAGCTGAGATAGCGGGCGTAGGTCTCGCGGCAGAGGACCGTGAGGAACGTCGGCCGCTCCCCGTTCCGGTCAGTGACGCGCAGGCCCATCGCAAGCTTGCCCAGCGTGCCGCCGGCGAACCAGGTCAGCAGCACGAAGTAAGCGCAGGACGCCGCCCACAGAAAGATGTCCGTCCAGCTGAACTTGAACAGCACGGCGCGGGACAGCGGATCCCCGCCCGCCGAAGCGAACAGTGCGCTGACGCGCGGGATGAACAGCACGACCGCCAGGATCGCGCGATCCATTAAGTACGCCGCGAATCTCGGCCAGAACCGGGCCGGGCGGACTGCGTCAGTTGTCCGCATAAGCCATCACCACCAGCCTGCCGTGCTCCTTCGCAAAGCGGGTCAGTTCCTGCGTGTCGGACCGCGGCGCAACGCTTTCGATGAAGTTGAACAGGGAATAGACCGGCGAGGTCGCCGGCTCGATCTCATAAAGCACGTCTGTCCCCGCGCGGGAGAGCACGTCCTGCTCATATTCCTCGTAACGGCAGATCCCGTCGATGAAACCGGCTTTCAGCGCCTGCCGCGCCGTCATCTCCCGGCCGTCGTCGAGCTCGCGGACCCGGTCCTTCGTCATGCCGCGGCCTTCCGCCACGATCTCCAGGAACTGGTCGTAGCTCTCGTCCACGATGGACTGGTAGATCTCCTTCTGCTCGTCCGTCCAGGGGACGCCCGACATGCCGATGCCCTTGTTCTCGCTGCTTTTGAAGGCGACCTGCTCCACACCGAGCTTCTCAAACAGGCCGGAGAAGTTGTACGCAGCCATGTACACGCCGATGTTCACGCACAGGCAGTTCCGGTTGGCATAGATCTCGTCGGACGCCATGGCGACGTAGTAGCCGCCGGAGCAGGCCAGCGAATCGAAATAACAGTAGATGGGCCGGCCGGTGGCTTTGTAGTCCATGAGCCTGAGATAGAGTTCGTCGCCCGCGTTCATCTCGCCGCCCGGCGAGTCGATGTACAGGAGCATACCGACGTTGTTGTCATCCTCGATGAGATCCTTCACGCTCTCCAGAAGGAAATCGTGGTCATAACTCCCCGAGGCGGTAAGAGAGCCGGTCCCGCCGTTGTCCATGATGGTGCCTTCCACCTTCAGCTTGGCGAGATAAGGCTCCGTCGGGCGGGGCCCGGACGCGGAAGACGTCCCGAACGCGCCGGAGATCAAGCTCTCCGCCGAGGAGAGGAACTCCGCACTGCGTTCCCGGGCCTGGATGGCCGTGCGGACGCCCATCCATCCGGTCAGCGCGACCACCGCCAGCGCAACGATCAGCCAGAGGGTCTTCTTTTTGTTCATGGCGACTCCTTTCCGAACCAGAAAATGAAAAGGGCGGGATGGCCTAAACCGTCCCGCCCGCGTTTCAGCAATTACTGCAGACCGTACTTCTTGTTGAACTTCTCCACACGGCCGCTGGTATCGACCAGCTTCTGCTTGCCGGTATAGAAGGGATGGCACTTGGAGCAGATCTCCACGGTGATGTCCTTCTTCGTGGAACCGGTCTCGATCACTTCACCGCAGGCGCAGCGGATGGTGGTGCGCTGATACTTGGGATGGATGCCTTCTTGCATGGGTGTGACTCCTTTATCATTACTGCCCTGAGACCGGTAGACCGGGGATACAAGGCGCAAAGCGGATTATAGCAAAAGGGGTCTGTGAATGCAAGCATTTTTTTCAAAGTTCCGGCGGCACGGAGACTTCCTTCGAAAGGGCCGGAAAATACAGCACGCACTCTCGCACCGGCAGGCCGAAGATCCGCCGCAGCGCGGCGGCGTAGGCGCGGATCTGCGGGGCGTAGAAGGCCGCCCTCTCGCCCACTGTCTCTTCGGTGACGGCGTCGGTCTTGTAGTCGATCACCGTGACGGTTTCGCCTTCCCGGATGCAGCAGTCCACGATGCCCTGCACCAGCAGCTCGTCCCCACCCGGGACCGGGAAATAGTCTTCCGCCGGCACGAGCAGCGAAAACCGGAATTCGCGCCTGGCCTCGTCCGCCGCGAGGATCCTCTTCCCGATGCCGGACGCCGCGAAAGCGCAGATCCCCGCCGGGTCGATGCAGGCGGCCTGTTCCGGTGTGAGGTGCCCGCGCTCCGTGAGCCGGCGCAGTTCCGCCGCGGCGCCGTCCGCGGTCTGTGCGGCGGCAAGGTCGATGAATTGCAGCGCGGCGTGCCAGGCGGTGCCGCGCTCCGCGCCGGTGAGCGGCGCGCTCTTCCTTCCGGGCTCCGGGCGTCTGGGCGGCGCCGGCTGCGAGTATTCGTGGAACATCTCAAGGCTCTCGCTGTCCGGCTCGTCTCTCCCATGCAGGGAGGACGGCGTGATCTTGGACGGCAGCTCCACAGCCGCCTGCCAGGGATAGGTCCAGCCCGGTCCCTCCAGCCGCCCGGCTTCGCATATATCCGCCGCGGCAGGCATAGCTTCCGGAGCCGCCGGGGCGGGCTCCCCGGACCTCTCTTCCCCGCTGCACAGCGTGAGCCGGATGGGGCCGTCCTCCTTCAGGACCGCGGCGCGCACCAGCCACATCGCCATGGACCGGTCTTCGGAGAGCAGTTCCGGGGGCAGCGGCGAGATCTTGTCCTGCTCCGCCTTTTTCCGCAGGGCCTCACCGTCGGCCACTGAGCAGGTGATATAAAGCCGGTTGACGGCGCGCGTCATGGCCACGTAAAGCACGCGCATCTCCTCGGAGAGCGCCTCGGTCTTCAGCTGTTCGCGGATCGCCCGCCAGGCCAGCGAAGGCCAGGAGATGCCCAGGTCGTTTCGGATCACCCGACCGCCCAGCCCGTATTCGCGGTGGAGCAGCACCGGCCGGTTGAGGTCCTGCAAGTTGAAGCTCTTCCCCGTGCCAGACAGGAACACGATCGGGTATTCCAGTCCTTTGGAATGATGGATACTGATGATGCGCACGGCCTTTCCCTGCTCCACGTTCCCGGTCTGCGGTCCTTCGCCGCGCTCCCGCAGCCGCGCCATCCAGGCAACGAAGCGGAACACGCCGCGGTACCCGTCCTGCTCGAACTGCCGGGCATAGTCGAGCAGCCGGTAAACGTTCTCCCTGCGCGTCTCACCGTCCGGCATGGAGGCCAGCAGGGCGAACAGGTCTGAGCGGCCGCAGATCCTCTCCAGCAGACTCGACACGCTCAGGTCCGCCGCCAGGGCACGGCAGGCTTCCAGTTCGTCCACGAACGCTGCGCATTTCGGCTGCGTCTCCGCGGCCAGCACCAGCGCAGACCAGAAGTCCATGCCGCTTCTCCCGGTACGGACGGCGGCAAGATCGTCCGCGCGGAAGCCGAATAGCGGCGAGCGAAGCACTGAGATCAGCGGCACGTCCTGCCTCGGGTTATCGATCACCGCCAGGTATGACAGCAGCATCGTGATCTCCAGCGATTCGAAAAAGCTGCTGCCCTGCTGCGTCACGGCAGGGATCCCCAGTGCGGTGAGCGCAGCGTGGAAGATGCGGTCCGCGCCGCGGTTGGAGCGCAGCAGGATGGCGACATCTCCCCAGTCGGCAGGGCGGCTGCCGCTCTCGCAGCTCACGCGGACGCCGCCGTCCACCAGATCGCGGATCTTCCGCGCCACGCAGTCCGCCTCGGCGCGCATCCTGTCCGGGCGTTCCGCGGCGCCGTCTCCGCCGTCCTCGTCCGCCGTCTCCGGGGGCGAGATCAGCGCAAGTTCCACGCGGGCGCCGCATGGCACGTCCCGCCCTTTCCGGAGCGCGGCGTTCTCGTCGTAATCCAGTTCGCCCAATTCCCCGGACATGATGTTTTCGAACACGTGGTTGGCGGCGTCCAGGATCTCCGGGGAGGAGCGGAAATTCTCGCGCAGGAAAATGCGCAGCGGCGCTGTTGAGAACTTGTTCTCCTGCGACGCATCGGCCCACTCGCCGTACTTTTCAAGAAAGATGGTGGGATCGGCCATGCGGAAGCGGTAGATAGACTGCTTAACGTCGCCCACCATGAACAGCTTCCGCCCGTTATCGGACAGCAGGGTGAACAGCCTGTCCTGGCAGCGGTTCACATCCTGGTACTCGTCCACCAGCACCTCAAGGAAGCGCCCGGACAGCGACGCCGCCAGCCCGTTGCTTTTATCCTCCAGCAGGTCCAGCATCATGTGTTCCTGGTCGGAGAAATCCACCACGTTCTGCCGCCGCTTTTCGTTTTCGAAGGCGGTCATCAGCCGCTGCGTAAGATCCAGCAGGGCCTCCATCGCGGGGCGGGCTGCCTCCATCTCGGCGGCGAGCTCGGCGGAAGAGGCATCGAACGTGCCTTCCACGGCCTTCCTGACCCAGTCCTTGTATTTGTTCCGGATCCCCTTGATCTCCTCCGTGCGGTCCGGGTCGCGATCGTCCGCTTTTTTGTATCCTTTGGGCGTCGGGAACTCCACAGCCCGGGCGGCAGCCGCCGCGGCGTCCCAGTTCCCGCACCCGGCCGCGGCGGCCAGAGCCTCCAATCCCTTCGCTGACGCCGTCATCGAGACGCCCCAGGAGGCCGCCCCGGTCGCGTTCCCCTTCTGCTCCATCTCGTCTGTCAGGGCGCGCAGCCGCCGCGCGCGGAAGGCCGCCTGCCGCTGAATGTTCTTCAGCAGCAAAGTGCCCCAGCGGGTCTCTCCCACATCGGCGTCAGCCGAAACGGTCAGCGCGCTTTTCTGCTCCGCCAGCCACTGCCGCGGGTGCTCGTGGCTCTGCAGCGTGTTGTGCAGCCGGACCACCAGTTCTTCAAGCTTTCGGTCGTCCCGGCCTCCGCCGAAGGTGTCCGCCAGCGCTCGGAAGCCCGGCAGGGAGTCTGCCTGCGCGTACGTTTCCTCCAACACCTTCTCCAGCGCGGAGCGCAGGATCGCTTCGGCGCGTTCCGGCTCCACCACCTTGAAGTCCGGCCGAAGCTCAGCCAGGCGGACGTTCTCGCGCAGGAAGCGGCCGCAGATGCTGTCGATCGTGCCGATGAACGCGCGGCTGCACAGTTCCGGCTGGCGGCGCAGGTGCCGGTTGCCGGGGTCGGCAGCGATCCGCTCGTTGAGCTTTTTCAGGATCTTGCTGCGCAGGTCGCCGGCGGCGGCGCGGGTATACGTCACCACGCACAGTTTGTCGATATCCGCCCCCTCGTCCACCAGCCGGAGCAGGCGCTCCACCAGCACGGTGGTCTTGCCGCTGCCTGCCGCCGCGGACACGAGGCGGCTGCTGCCGCGGCTCTCCGCTGCCAGGTTCTGGTCATTCGTCATTTCCATGAGCGTCTTCTCCTTTCCCGGCCGCCGCCGTTTTCTTCTCGAGCATATCCCAGAACGCCTTCGTATCCATGCCGGCCCGGTAGCGGCGTTTGTCCGTCTCCTCGTTGAAATGGCAGGCCTCCGCGTAATCGCAGTAGCGGCAGGCGTTATCGTTCTCTCCCTTGAACCAGGGATCCGCCGCGATGCTGCCGCGCCGGATCTCCGCAGCCATCTCGCCCAGCGTTTTCTCCACGAACTGCCCCAGTTTCCGGAACTGCCCATCGTCCGCGATCGAGCCCGTCACGCCGCCGGCTTTTGAGATCTTCACCGGCAGGTACTGCCGGCCGGGTTCGGCCTCCATGGCCCGCAGGACCTCGTCGCCCGTGCCCCGGAGCAGGAGCCCGCTGCGCTTCAGTTCTTTTTCCTTTCTCTTCTCCGCCTCTTCGGGCGTCACGCGCTTGTCGGCGTTCACCAGCGGCTCGCGCGCCGGCACGTACAGCACACCGGCCGGGACGATCTCGCCCTTGCCGAAGTATTCCACCCCGACTTTCTGCAGAGCGAACAGATACAGCAGCATCTGCAGGCTCAGCCCCACGCTGACGTCGCCCAGCTTGAAGTCCTTCGTACCGGACTTATAGTCCACCACACGCAGGAAGAGCCGCCCGTCGTGCTCCCAGCCGTCCACACGGTCAACGATCCCCGTCAGGATCACCTGCTCGTCCCCCTCGCCGAACAGTGCCGGCGGCAGTCCCTCGGTGCGGCCTAGATCCAGTTCCAGCGCCAGCGGCCGGAACTGCGAGCCCCGCAGCTCGCGCACCGAGTCCAGCACGATCTTCTTCGCGGCGTCGGCCAGACGGCGGAAGAGATAGCGGAACCGCGCTGTCTTCTCCCGGAAGCCGCTCAGCTGCTCCTCGGTGAAGCGCGCCGTCCACTCCTCCGTCAGCGCTTCGATCTCCTCGTCTGTCACGGCATCGAATCCACCCCGGGCGGAGGTCTCGCGCACCACGTTCTCCAGCAGATAGTGCAGGAAGGTGCCCATCTCCGGCGGCGCGAAGGCCTCCGTTTTCCGCGGCTCCGCCTTCAGTCCGTAGCGCAGGAAGAAGCGGAACCTGCATTCCGCGGCCGCCTCCGCACGGGAGGCAGTCAGCCGCAGCTCGCGCCCGTACAGACGTTCGGCTGCGGGGCGGCTCAGCTGCCCGCGGATCTGCGTGCCCGCGGCGCGGAGGCGTTCCATGCGCTCCGGCTCGCCGGGCAGCGAGGCAAAATACGCGCAGGCAGGCGGATCTCCTGCGCAGGCGAGCTCCCGCGCGGGCGAGAGCGCCTCCCGCCGGGCCGCAGTGAGGTCACCCGGCGCTTCTTTCAGGCCGAACAGCCGCCCCAGCCGCTCGGCGGGCAGGGCGGGCCTCGTCTCTTTCCCATCGGCGCCGAACAGCGGCCGGCTCACGGTGAGCGTGGCCTCCGGCAGTGTGAACACGTTGTAGATCAGCGTGAACTCCCGCTGGAGGATATCGTCCGGATCGGCCAGTTCGATGCCCAGGCGGCGGAGCTCCTCGCGCTCGGGATCGTTCAGGATACCGCTCTCGTCGGACACGCGCGGCAGGCGGTCGTCCGTAGCGCCGAGCACGAACAGGTGCTTCAGGCTGCGCCGGCGCATGCGGTCGAAATCGCCCATCCCCACGCGGTCGAGCGTTACCGGGATGGATCCTGTGTCGTACTGGCAGAGCACGCGCCGGAACAGCCGCGCGAACGTGCTCTGGTCCATCTCCATGCTGCCCAGCACGGCGGCGCACTGCTCCAGCGAAGCGGCCATCTTCTCCCAGAGCTGGCGGTATTCCGCGGCGGTCTGCGCCTCGCCCGCCTCCTCCAGCTCGCCGGCGCGCTGCTCCAGCCGCTCGGGCAGGGAGATGTCGTCCCAGAGATCCGCGAGCGCGCGGCACTGCTCCGCGGCCGTCACGGCCGCGCGTCCGCGCTCGGCAAAGCGCTGCAGCGGGGCGGCGATCCGCCGGCGGAGGGCGTTGAGCCTTGCGAGCGCGGCATGGTCCTCGTCCGTCCACTCCTTCACCACGCCGCGGGGATTCTGACGCCACGGCTCCTCCCGCGTCCAGGCCGTACCGCGCAGGCCCCAAAGCAGCACGTAGTTCTCCAGCTCGTCCCGCTCTTCCAGTGTGATCTCCGGCAGGCCGGTCTTCAGATAGGTGAACATGCTCTCGTAGCTCCATCCGTCCTCCAGCAGTTCGAAGGCGGCGTTCACCAGCGTGGGCAGAGGTTTGGAAAGGATGTCCGTTTTCACGGAGCTGTAAAAAGGCACCTCATAGCGGCGGAAGGTCTCTTCCAGCGTACCGCGCAGATCGTCGAAGCCGCGCACAGCCACTGCCACGTCCCGCCAGCGGCAGCCCGTCTCCCGCACGATGCGGCGGATGCTCCCGGCAGCCAGCTCGCATTCTGCCGCGGGGGTCGGCGCGGTCAGCAGGCGGACCCTGCCGCAGGGGTCGGCCGACGCTTCGGACCAGTCGAACAGATGCGCCTCAAGGAAGCCGATCGGGTCTTCCTCCCCCCGGCCGGGCAGCGTTTTCACCTCTATGCTCACGCCGTCCTCTTCGGCGAGGCGGCGCAGGCTCTGCCCCGCCTCGCGTGAGAGCCGGAACACGTTGTCCCCGCCGTCCAGGCCGTCGCAGGTCAGGCAGGCCGTGCACTCGCCTGTGAGCGTGAGTTCGCGGATCACGGCGCGCTCCTGCGCGGTAAAATCCGTGAACCCGTCGATATACACGTGCGCCCCGCGCAGGAACGTGCAGGCGGGGATCTGCTCCGCCAGGATGTCCAGCCTGGACACGCTTCCCAGCCCGCTGCGCTCCTCCACCGCGTCCAGCGCCTCGCGCAGCAGCGCGAGATCCGAAAGCTTCTGCGCCAGCATGCCCTTCGAGTGCGCCGCCGCCTCGCGCAGGAGGGCGCTGTCCGCCTTCCCCTGCCGCAGCTCGTCCAGCGTCTTCAGAAGCATCTCCGCCGTTTCGGGGTTCCGGGCCGCGCCGCCGTACACGGCAAGGCCGCCCTCCGCCGTTTCCAGCGCGAGCGACATCTGCAGGATCCGTCCGCCGGCGTCCGCGAAGCGCCGCGCGCTGCCGCCGACCTCGAGCGACACATAATGCGCGAGCCGGGAGAAGGAGAGCACCTCCGCGTACAGGCTCATCGTGTCCCCGCAGCGGCGCGCGAGCTCGCGCTCGGCCTCGTGGCTGTACTGCTCGGGCACGATGAGATAATTCCCGCCCTCGCGCCGCGCGGCACGTTCGGCGATCTCGCCGAGGATGAGGCCGGTCTTGCCGGACCCCGCCCGGCCAAGGATAAAACGCAGCATGGGATGCCCTCCGTCCGTTCGTCTGTTCCCGGCGCGATGCGCCACGGGACCTGTGTTCTTGTCCGCTGTACCTATCCTACTCCCATGAAAGGGATATATACGGGACTGTTGTTGTGCTCCGACCGTTTTTTGCGTCGGCGAAGCCTTAGCCCTTGCAAGGAAGGAACTGCCGTGATACAATACGCGGGTATTTCATGCTCCGCGGCAGCCGGCCGCGGGAGAAAGGAAAAAATATGAACGCCAGCGAAAAAACCATGGAGAAGATCGTGAACCTCTGCAAAGGCCGCGGGTATGTATACCCCTCCAGCGAGATCTACGGAGGCCTTTCCAACAGCTGGGACTTCGGTCCGCTCGGCGCGGAGCTGAAGAACAACGTGAAAAAGGCCTGGTGGAAGAAGTTCGTGCAGGAGAATCCCTACAACGTCGGCCTGGACTCCGCCATCCTGATGAACTCCCAGGTGTGGATGGCCTCGGGTCACGTGGTGAACTTCAACGATCCTCTCATCGACTGCAAAAGCTGCAAAATGCGCCATCGCGCGGACAAGCTGATCGAGGACTGGCTCCTCGCCAATCCCGAGGACGGCGTCATCGTGGAAGCCATGACCAACGACGAGATGGTGGACTTCATCCAGACCCGCCGCATTCCCTGCCCGGGCTGCGGCAAGACCGACTTCACCGGGATCCGGAAGTTCAACCTGATGTTCAAGACCCACATCGGCGTCACGGAAGACAATACCACCGAGGTCTATCTCCGTCCCGAGACCGCGCAGGGCATTTTCGTGAACTTTGCCAACGTGCAGCGCACCACCCGCCGGAAGATCCCCTTCGGCATCTGCCAGATCGGCAAGAGCTTCCGCAACGAGATCACGCCCAAGAACTTCATCTTCCGCGTGCGCGAGTTCGAGCAGATGGAGCTTGAGTTCTTCTGCGAGCCGGATACCGACCTGGAGTGGTTCGCCTACTGGCGCAACTACTGCCACAAGTGGCTGACGGACCTCGGCATGAAGG
>JAEELK010000193.1 GCA_016282655.1 Bacillota bacterium
CCATGAGACCTATCGGCTCATGCTTCGGGACTATTCCGCGGAGCATATCTCCGTGCTCGGCACCTCTTCCGGCGGCAATCTGGCGCTGGGCATGGTGCCTTACATCAACGACGGCCATGGCGATACGCCCATGCCGGGCACTATCATGGCGATCTCTCCCGGTACCTGCGCGGGTACGGAGGAGGAATGGCGGCGGATGTTGAAGTTGGACGAAAAGGACGTGGCGATCCCGGCTTCGTACATGAAGACCGCCGTGGAGATCATGCGCCACGGGGAAGACAGCGTTCCCGACTATATGATCTGGCTGCAGAAGGGCGACTTTACGAACTGTCCGAAGGTCACCTTCATTTACGGCAGCGACGAGACGCTCTACGCCTGTGCGCCGTCCTTCGAGGCGGCCATGAAGAAGTACGGCGTCGACTATGAGCTGATCGTCGGCGAGGGCATGTTCCATTGCTATCCCGTCTTCCCCATTTGCCGGGAAGCGAAAGAAGGCTGGGAGCTGATGATCCGCCGAATGAAGGAGTACACGAAATGAAGCTGTGTCCGAGAGAATTCGAGGCCATGCAGAGCGGCTTCCGCAAGTGGTATATCCGCAGGATCGAGCTGCCCACCTTTCGGAAGTTCGGCCTCTACATCAAGGACCGGGATATCCTTGAGGTCGGCTGCGGCTCGGGCTACGCCGCTTCGCTGATCACGGCGGAGGCCCCGCGCAGCTATACGGGGCTGGACATCATGCCGGAGCAGCTGACGCTTGCTCGCGACAAGAAGCTGCCGAACGCCCGGTTCGTGGAGGGCAGCGCGGATGATCTCGGTGCCTTCCCGGACGGGAGCTTCGACGCGGTGCTGGATTTCTGCATCCTGCACCATGTGGAGGGCTGGCGCTCCTTCTTTGACGAGTGCCGGCGGGTACTGAAGGACGGCGGCTGCATCTATATCGCCGACCTGTCGAGAAGCTGTATCCACATTGTGGACGCTCTGCTCCACTGGGATCACGCCGAGGAGGCGCTGTTCAGCTTCGAGGAGCTGGAACGGGAGGCCAACGGGCGCGGCTTCCGTACCGTGAAGAAAGCGATCGATCTCGGGCTGGAAGGATATTTCCGCTTTCAGAAGGAGTAAGGATGGAAGTCGTTGAATTCGGAAAAGAAAACAGCCGGAGGATCGTCCTGATCCCCGGCAATATGATGAGCTGGAAGCAGTTCGCGCAGGTGATCCCGCTGCTGGAGAAGGGCTTTCATGTGATCGCCGTCAGCACGGACGGCTACGACGGCACGGGGAAAACCATTTTCACCACGGCGGAGGCCTCGGCGGAAAAGCTGGAGGCATACATACAGGAAGAGCTTAACGGGAAGGTCGAGCTGGTGTTCGGCGAGTCCTTTGGCTGCGCCACGGCGGGCACGCTCTTTCACCGGCAGCGCGTGCGGGTGGCTTCCCTGATCCTGAGCGGCCCGCAGTATATGGACCTTGGGCTCTTCAACGGCTTCGTGACGCATGGCATCCCGCGCAATCAATACCGTCTGCTGGGAAAGATCCAGGGACAGAAAAAGCTGCCGCTGCTTCTCAAGCTCTACACCCGGACAGACGATGAGAAGCTCCTGCGGCAGTTTGAGGCGACGCCGCCCCACATTTCGCTGGAGACCCTGCAAAACTGTGCAAGCGAAGGCCTGCAGCTCTATGAGGAGATCGACCGCTATGAACCCGACGGCGCGGCCAAGGTCGCCGTCTGGTACGGAGCGAAGGAGCCTAACATGAAAAAGGCGGTGCAAAAGCTGAAACGTGCTTTCCCCAACGCGGAGATCCATTCCTTCCCCGGCTTCGGCCACGGGGAGATCATGGCACACCCGGAGCTGATGGCGAAAGAGATTCAAAGATTCGCGGGAACGGATCCATGGGAAAAGTATCTGATTTACGAATAGGAGGGCAGATGAAGGTTCTGGTATATGGAGCCGGTGTGATCGGCGGACAGCTCGTGCATGCGCTCTTAAAAAGCGGAAACGACGTCACCGTGATCGCCCGCGGGGCATGGAAAGAAACACTTGAAAAGGATGGGCTGCGCATCCGGCATTACATGCAGAAGAAAAATACGACGGATCATCCCCGCGTGTTGGAAAAGCCGGACGGGCAGCGGTATGACATCGCATTCGCCGTGATGCAGTACAGACAGATGGAAAAGATCCTGGATGATCTGGCTTCGGTAAACAGTCCGATCGTCGTGCTGGTGGTCAACAACCTTTCCGTATCTGAGATGGAGAGCCGCATCCTGCGCGCATCAGCCTCTCCGAAAGAAGTGCTGTTCGGCTTTGGTTCCACTGCCGGGACACGGGAGAATGGAAAGCTCACCACCGTGCATACCGGAGACGGAAAACTGACCGTCGGGAAAGCACATGCAGAGGCGACTGCCGAAGAAAAGGCACTGCTGAAGCGCCTCTTTTCGGGCAGCAAAATGTCGCTTTCCTGGTGTGATGATATGGACGCCTGGCTGAAATATCACGCGGCGTTCATCCTGCCGGTCGTTTATCTGTGCTACAAAACGGGCTGTGATCTGAAGAAATCCACAAAAGCAGAAAGAAAGCTTCTGCTGGATGCTGTGGGAGACGCCTATCATCTTCTGATGGAACTGGGCTATCCGGTCCGCCCGGGCGGGGATGAAAAAAACCTGGAACCGGGCATTTCCAATCAACTTGTGAAACTGGTCATATTCTGGATGTCCAGGACCCGGCTCGGCGCTCTCTGCACGACCGAGCACTGCCGGCATGCGCCGCGGGAAATGGAGGATCTGGACAAAGCGTTTCAGGAACTGAGAGCTAAGAAGCCGGACTTCCCGACGCCGCATTTTGACGAACTGTACAAAATGATGCCCTCCTGGGAAGAAATACGGAATACGTACATCTGACAAGCTGAAGCGATCGGATCCTGATACTATTCACCAATAAAACGCC
>JAEELK010000194.1 GCA_016282655.1 Bacillota bacterium
CCCTCCTGGCCGCCGCCCCGGACGATGGCTGGCAGCGCCACGCCCGCGCGGATCCAGAGCGCGGCGACGCCGCGCGGCCCGTGCAGCTTGTGCGCGCAGAGGCTCATGAGATCGGCGTTCCAGCGCCCGGGTTCGAGCGCGATCTTCCCGAAGGCCTGCACTGCGTCCGTATGGAAGAGGGCCTTGCTCTTCGCGCGGATGAGCCGGCCCGCCTCCGCGAGCGGCTCCACCGTGCCGAGCTCGTTGTTCACGGCCATCAGGGAGACCAGGATGGTCTCTTCGGAGAGCAGCGCCTCCAGGGCCTTTAAGTCGATGCCGCCCTGCCCGTCCACGGGCAGGAAGTCCACGCGGAAGCCCTGTTCGGCCAGCGCCCTGCAGGGCTCCAGCACCGCCGGATGCTCCACGGCGCTGCAGATCACGTGCTTTCCGCGTCTTCGCCCGGCCGCGGCCGCGCCGAAGACGGCTATGTTGTCGCTCTCCGTGCCGCTGCCCGTGAAATACAGTTCTTTCTCCGAGACGCCGGCCGACTTCGCGAGGCTCTTTCTGGCTTCGCGCAGGCACTTTTCGGCCTCCAGGCCCAGATGATGCAGGGCCGACGGATTGCCGAAACAGGAAGAAGCCACCTGCCCCATGCGGGCGGTGACTTCCTCGTGCTGTCTTGTGGTGGCCGCGTTGTCGAAATAGATCATATGCCTATGCTTTCAATATGCTGTGTACGGCGTCCGCCGCCGCGCGGATCTGCTCCATGGTGTTGAAGGGGCCGATGCCGAAGCGCACGCTCCCGGAGGGGAAGCTCCCCAGGGTCTGATGCGCCAGCGGCGCGCAGTGCAGGCCGACGCGGGTGAGGATGCCGAATTCGTTCTCCAGCCGGAAGGCGACTTCTCCGTTGTCCAGCTCGGGGAAATCCAGGGATACGATGGCCGCGCGGCCCTCCGTCCCCTGCTTTCCGAGCACGCGGACGCCGGACATGTTCAGGACTGCCTCCAGAAAGGCGCCGGTCAGTTCGCTCTCGTGCGCGCGGATGGCGTCCGTGCCCCGCTCCTCCAGGTAGTCCAGCGCGGCGGAAAGGCCGATGATGCCGGGCAGGTTCGGGGTGCCGGATTCATAGCGGTCCGGCAGGAAGGGCGGCATCTCCAGGGAGTCCGACATGCTGCCGGTGCCGCCGCAGAAGACCGGGCGCAGCGCCTGCGCCAGGCGTTCGTTCAGCAGAAAGCCGCCGATGCCCTGCGGGCCGAGCAGCCCTTTGTGCCCCGTGAAGGCCAGGCCGTCGAGCTGCATGGCTTCGAAGTCGATCGGCTGGCTGCCGGCGCTCTGCGCCGTGTCCGCGATGAAGAAGACGCCGTGCCTGCGGCAGAGCGCGCCGACCTCTGCGAGCGGGAGCAGCGTGCCGCAGACGTTGGAGGCGTGCAGCAGGATGACCGCCTTGGTGTTCGGCCGAAAGAGCGGTTCCAGCACGGCCGGATCCAGGCTGCCGTCCGAAGCGCAGGGCGCGATGCTCAGCTCCACGCCGCGCTTGCGCGCGGCCTCCAGCGGCCTTGCCACGGCATTGTGCTCCATGGAGGAGCAGATGACGTGGTCGCCCGGCTCCAGGAGCCCCAGCACCAGCAGGTTCAGGCTCATGGTGATGTTCTGGGTGAAGATGACGTTTTCGATGGGCTGAAAATGAAAGAGCCTGCAGATCTTTTCTCTGCAGTCCAGCACGGCGCTTTCCAGATCGTAGGCCATGCGGTAGCCGCCGCGGCCCACGTTGCAGGCCGCCTGCTCCAGGAGCTTTGCCATGGCCGCGCCGACGCCCGGCGCCTTGGGAAACGAGGTGCTGCCGTTGTCCAGATAGATCGGTCTGTTTTCCATTACGCGCCCGCCTTGCCCTGGATCTCCCGCAGCATGGCCTTATGCGCCGCGGTGCCGGGGATCTCGTCCTTTTCCTTGGAATAGACGGAGAGCGCGTAGTTCTTGAACTTCTCCGCCGTGGGCGAGAGCGTGATGTCTTTGTGATAGACCAGATAGAACTTGCGGTTGGGGCAGAACTCCTTGATATCGAAGCAGAGGAAGTCCTCGTTGCCGACCGCCATGCGCGAGATGATGGAGATGCAGAGGCCGCTCGCCACGGCGCGCTTGATGGCCGCCATGCTGTTGCTGCGGAAGACCACCTTCATCTGCTCGTTGTAGATGCCGAGATCCGAGAGCATGGCCTCGAACTCGGTGCGGGTGGCAGAGCCGTGTTCGCGCCAGGCAAAGGGTTCGTCGATGAAGTCCTCGATGCGGAGCGTTTCTCCTTCGCGCTCGAGGAATTTCTTGTTCTTGGGCGTGATGAGCACCACTTCGTCCTCCACCAGCGGTTCGTACTGGAGGCGGTTGTGGCTCATGGAGCCGGTGAAGCCGATCTCGCCCTTCTGGTTCAGGAGGTTCTCCTCCACCTGGTGGGAATCCGACTGCTCCAGATAGAAGCGCGCCATCTCGTGGCGGGCGCGGAAGCCTGCCATGAGCTGCGGCACGATGTACTGCCCCGGCACGGAGGAAGCCTGCAGCTCCACCACGCCGTCGATCTTCTGCGCGTGGCGCTGCAGCGATACGATGGCCTCTTCGCGCTTGTTCAGCAGCTCCAGAGCGTATTCATAGAAGATGCGCCCCTGCGAGGTCAGCTGCATGGCCTTGTTGTTGCGGTCGATGAGGCGGACCTCCAGCTCTTTCTCCAGATTGCGGATGTGCGTGCTGATGGTCGGCTGTGTCAGGAAGGAAGCGTCTGCCGCTTTTGAGAAGCCCTGATATTTTACTACGTTGACAAAAGCTTCGATCTGCTTGAAATCCATTGTTTCCTACCTTTCTTTGCCTGCCATGGCGACCGCGGCGGCCACCTCGGGCAGTTCTTTTTCCTGGACAGTCCGCATATCGAGATAGACCTGATCCTTGAAGATGCGCACGATGACGGGCGTACGGTACGCCCGCATGCGCTTTTCGATCTGGTCCGGAGACAGTTTGGGGGAACGCAGCGCCACGGCATAGCCCTGCAGCACCAGGTTCGGCGTGGAACCGCCGCCGATCTGCCCTTCGGAGGGCACGACGCTCAGTTCGAAGGCATCGCTCTGCTCGCGGATCATCTGCAGGAGCCGCTCCGCCTTGCCGCGCAGCTCGTCCGCGGGAACGGAGATCATGGAGAGGATGGGGACCTCGCGCATGGCCTTTTCCGGTTCCAGATAGATGCGCAGAGTCTCTTCCATGGCCGCGAGGGTCATCTTGCCCACGCGGACGACTCTGGCCAGCGGATGCTTCTTCATGAGATCCACGTACTTTTTCTTTCCGGCCACGATGCCGGCCTGGGGGCCGCCCAGCAGCTTGTCGCCGCTGAAGAGCACCAGGTCCGCGCCGGCCGCGAGCGCCGCGGAAGGCAGCGGTTCGTCCACCCCAAAGCTGCGCAGATCGACCATGAGGCCGCTGCCCATGTTGAAGATGAACGGCAGGCCGGCGCCGTGCGCCAGCTCCGCCATGTCCTCCATGGAAGCCTCCGCCGTGAAGCCGAGGATGCGGTAGTTGCTCGTGTGGACTTTCATGATGACGCCGGTCTCCTCGGAGAGGGCCTTGCGGTAATCTTCGATCTTCGTCTTGTTGGTGGTGCCCACCTCTCTGAGGCGCGCCCCGCCGAGGGACATGATGTCCGGGATGCGGAAGGATCCGCCGATCTCCACCAGCTCCCCGCGGGAGACGATCACTTCCTTGCCCGCCGCCAGCGCGGAAAGGCAGAGCAGGACGCCCGCGGCGTTGTTGTTGACCACCATGCCGGCTTCCGCGCCGGTCAGGCGCGTGATGAGCTTCTCCATGTGGCTGTGGCGGGAGCCTCTGCTGCCGCTCTTGAGATCGTACTCAAGGGTGGAGTAGCCGCCGGAGGTCTCCGCGACGCTGCGGCAGACACGCTCGGAGAGCAGAGAACGTCCGAGGTTGGTGTGCAGGATGACGCCGGTGGCGTTGATCACCCTGCGGAAGCTCTTTTTGCAGGTTTTTTCCGCCCTGCAGGCAGCCCGCTCCGCCACTGCCGAAAGGCTGAAGTCGATGGGCGGCTGCCCTTCCTCCCAGGCCAGCACGCGCTCTCGCAGCTCGTCGATGACCGCGCGGGCGGCGTCCAGCACCAGAGGTCTGGGCTCTGTTTCCAAAAACTGAAATAGGCGCTGATCTTGCAGCACCTCGTCGACTTTGGGGATGCTACGCAGCATCTCCTGCTTTTTATCCATTTAGGCGCCTCCTACAAAGAAAAAATGGCGGGAATATGTGGGAATCGAACCCACCCAAGAGGCTCCTAACCCCTCGAACTGGTTTTGAAGACCAGAAGGCACACCAGCACCCATCTATTCCCTTATCTCTATAAAAGTTTGCCCGACTATTATAGTATGCACGTACCTATTTGTCAAGAACGTGGATGGAACAGGATTCCTGTTCCACCAACTCTCCGACCCGCGCGGCGACCGGCAGGACGCTCTGCAGCTCCTGCAGCATGGCGTCCGCCTCCTCCGCGGGCACGGCGATGAGCAGCCCGCCGGAGGTCTGGGGATCGTAGCAGAGATCCTCCATGACGAGCGGGATGCCGGGCTCGAACGAGACTCTCTTTTCAAGGAACTTGCGGTTTCGGTACGCGCCGCCGGGGACGATGCCCATGGAGGCCATCTCTTTCGCCTCGGGCAGCAGCGGGATCTGACGCACGTGGAAACGCGCGGTCAGACCGCTTCCCTCCGCCATCTCGGCCGCGTGGCCGAGCAGGCCGAAGCCGGTGATGTCCGTGCAGCTGTGCACGGTGTATTTCTTCATGACCTCGTAGGCGTATTTGTTCAGCATGGCCATGGACTGCACCATGGCGTCCACGGACTCCTTTTTCAGCAGGTCCGCCTTGCCGGCCGTGTTGACCACGCCGGTGCCGATGGGCTTGGTGAGGAGCAGCACGTCCCCCGCCTTCGCGCCGTCGTTCGCCAGCACCCTGCCTTCCTCCGCGAATCCGGTGACGCAGAGGCCGAACTTCGGCTCGTTGTCCTTGATGGTATGCCCGCCGCCGACGACGGCGCCGGCTTCGGCGATCTTGCTGTAGCCGCCTTCGAGGATGCGGTGCACCACGTCCAGATCCATGTCCTCGGGGAAACAGAGGATGTTCAGGCAGACCTTCGGCTCCGCGCCCATCGCGTAGAGATCGCTCAGGGCGTTCGCGGCGGCGATCTGCCCGTAGGCATAGGGATCGTCCACCACCGGCGGGAAAAGGTCTATGGTCTGGATCATCACACGGCCGCCGCCGATGCGGTAGACCGCGGCGTCATCGCTGTTGTCGAAGCCGACCACGAGGTTCGGGTCTTCGAGTCTGGGCAATGAACGCAGCACCTGCGACAGGACCTCCGGTCCGATCTTGGCAGCTCAGCCGCCGTTGCAGGTCATTTCAGTCAGTTTCATCTCTGTCTCTCCTTGTCTGCGTCAGAAAGCGCTCGGGCTCATCCGATGAGGATGCGCGCGTCTCCCTCGAGGCGGGTGATCTTCTGCTGGTCCAGATAGTCCAGGATCAGCACCGCGTATTTGCGGGAGGTCCCCATGGCGTCGCGGAACTCCGCCAGCGTGATGCTGCCGTGCTCCGCTATGTGCGCGCGGATCCGCGCGATCGCGTCATCCAGCGTGTTCTTGTGGATATAGGTGCTCGGCGTCAGCTTGACCACCGTGCCCTCCATGAGCAGGCGGTTCAGCATCTGCCGCGCGGTCTTTTTGTCTTTCTCCGCAGCGAGGATATCGGCCTCTTCCGGGCTCTCCACGCCGCGTTCCAGCACGAAGCGCTCCATGCGGTCCCGCATGGCCTTGTGCTCCGGCGAAATCTCGGCCGCGGCGGCGCCGGCTTCGGAGATCATGTTGCCGCTGTCCGTGAGCCTGCCGCCCTGCATGATGCGGTTCAGCAGGAGCTCGGCGCTCTTTTCGCCTTCCAGGCGGAGCTTGCGCAGCAGACGTCTGCGGAACTCCTCCTTGTGCATGCCCATGGCGACCGGATTCTCCTTGCGGTACGCGGCCAGGATGGCCAGCGCGTCCGCCTCCGCCTCCGCCAGAAAGTCTTTGTGGATCAGAAGCTCTTTGTCCAGCGCGATGGCCAGGCCTTCCGCCTGCAGCGCGTCCAGTTCCTTTCCGGTCTCCTCCACCGTCTGGCCCATGGCCGCGGCAAGCGCCTTGCGGGGCGAGAGCTTCCGGCTGCCCTCGCGCAGCACCTGCTCCAGCACCGTGCGCTCCTCCTGCCCGTCCTTGCGGCGCAGCGCCTCTATGACCTCGGGGCGGAAGCGCTTCCGCTTGGGTGGGTTGGCGTCCAGGATGGAGCCGCCGCCAATGGATTCGAGCGGAGAGTAGAATCGAAGGATGAAGCGGTCTCCCCGGCGCACCGCGATCTTCTCCTCCAGGCGGAGCTGCGCGTAGCCCTCCTGCCCGGCCTCCAGCGCCTCGGCATCCAGCAGCACGGCCTTGCAGAGCGCCTCCGCAGAGCCGTAATACAGATGCAGGCGGCTGTCGTTCAGCAGCGTGCGGGGACTGTCCGCGAACATCTCGATCTTGACGTCGAGCATCATGGTCGTCTCCAGGGAGTCCTTGGCGGCGAGCACGTTGCCGCGCTGGATCTCTTCCTTTTTAATGCCCGTCAGATTGATGGCGGTGCGCTGCCCGGCGCTCGCCCGGTCAACAGACTTGCCGTGGACCTGGATGCTCCGGACCTTCGCTTTCTTCTCGGACGGATAGACTTCGATCTCGTCTCCCACAGAGACAGAGCCCTCCAGGAGGGTGCCCGTGATGACGGTGCCGAAGCCTTCCATAGTAAATACGCGGTCGATGGGCAGGCGGAAGAGCGAAGGGTCTTCCCTGCGGCCGCCGCAGTCCTCGACCATCTTGCAGATGAGCGCCTTCAGCTCCGGGATGCCCTGCCCCGTATAGGAGGAGACCTCCATCATGGGCGCGCCTTCCAGGAAAGTGCCCTTGACCGTGTCCGCGATGTCCTCCCGGACCACCTCGATCCACTCGGGGTCCACCATGTCGATCTTGGTGATGACGATGATGCCCTTGCGGATGTGCAGCATCTTGAGGATTTCGAAATGCTCCACGGTCTGCGGCATGACGCCCTCGTCCGCCGCGACCACCAGCAGCACCAGGTCGATGCCGCCGATGCCGGCGAGCATGTGCTTGATGAAGCGCTCGTGGCCCGGCACGTCGATGATGCCGATGCTCTGCCCCTGCTCGTTCGGCAGGTCCGCGAAGCCCAGCTCGATGGTGATGCCGCGCTGTTTTTCCTCTTTGAGACGGTCTGTTTCGATGCCCGTCAGGGCGCGGATGAGACAGGTCTTGCCGTGATCGACATGGCCCGCCGTCCCCACGATGACGTGATTCATATTCTTCCTCCGGTGAGTCCGGGTCCCGGGGGACCCTGCTTTGCTTTGGAGGCCGCCGGCCTCCGGAAACGCTAGTGTCAATCCAGGCAGTAGTAATTCAGCGCCTTGTCCAGAAACTGAGCGGCGCCCGGCTCGATCTTATCATACATGGCAAGCATGCGGGGATCGTCAAGATAAGAGCGGACCATGTCTTTGTGTCCCTGATAACTGTAGGTGCCTTCCGGCAGGAAATAGATGAGCCAGCGGCGGTGCAGCAGCACGGCGTCCTGGGAGATCTGCGCGTCCAGGTCGTTCGTCTTCGTGGCGAGACGCAGCGCGTCCTCCATGCGCTTCTGCATGATGAGGACCTCGTCCCATTCGTCGTCGGACATGGTGCCCGGGCGGAAATAGGACATGTTCAAAGCCAGCTCTTCCTGTTTTACTTTGGGGATCAAATCCATTTTCTTCTCCTCCCGACAGAAAAGCCAATGAAAAACATAAATTACATTATAGTTTACATCAATTCTTCCCCGCTGTCGATTGTTTCTGTAGATCCGGTGTCCGCAGCCGCTTTCCCCACCTCCGGAAGCGGGCCTTCCGCCACCGCGAAATGCTTTTCAGTATTTTCAGAAAATATTTTCTCCCTCAAACAACAGCCTAGATTGTATTCAATTCGTATCGGAATGTTCTGAAAGTTGCGATTATTTATCATAGATTTCTTTTATAGTTGTTTTTTTCCGGCGCATATTGTTCCCATTTACAGAAAATTCTATAATAGCGACAAATAGATCCGGCGATCCTTGCCGGAACGCTGCTGCAATCGTTAAGTATAAGGAGTGAATTGGCATGAGTAGAATGGAACTCAAGTCCGACGACAAATCTTTGATGGTCGTCGACGGACTGCTCAAGGACGTGGAGCGTCGTGTAGCCGCCTGCCCCACCGGCACCTGCCCGGTCGACGTGGCCGCTGCCTTCCTTCGCGTCTGCCGCGCACAGACCTGCGGCAAATGCAGCCCCTGCAGAGTAGGTCTCGGCCAGATGGAAAACCTGATGGACGACATCCTCGACAAGAAGGGCAACATCAGCGACGCTACCCTGGACGTACTCAAAACCACCGCAGAGACCATCCGCGACACCGCGGACTGCGCCATCGGCATCACCGCCGCGCAGCTGGTCCTGAACAGCCTGGAAGGATTCGACAAAGACTACAAATCCCATATCGCTAAGGGCGTCTGCGACAATTCCATCAAGGAATTCTACGAGCCGGTCCCCTGCCGCGGCTTCTGCCCCGCGGACGTAGACATCCCCGGCTACATCGCGCTGGTCGGCGCCGGCCGCTACGAAGACGCGGTCAAGCTGATCCGCAAGGACAACCCCTTCCCCTCCATCTGCGCCCTCATCTGCGAGCATCCCTGCGAAAAGCGCTGCCGCCGCAGCATGATCGACGCCCCGCTGAACATCCGCGGCATCAAGCGTTTCGCCACCGACAACGCCGGCAGAGTGAGCCCGCCGACTCCGGCAGCCCCCACCGGCAAGAAAGTCGCCATCATCGGCGGCGGCCCCAGCGGTCTGACCGCGGCCTACTTCCTGGCCCTCATGGGACACTCCGTCACCGTCTATGAGAACCGCAAGGCGCTGGGCGGCATGCTCCGCTACGGCATCCCGAACTACAGACTGCCCAAGAGCCGTCTGGACGCGGAGATCGAAGACATCCTCTCCCTGGGCATCCAGGTCCACCTGAACACCAACGTCGCCAACGACGCCGCGGCCATCCAGAAGCTCAGAAATCAGTATGACGCTCTGTACATCGCCGTGGGCGCGCACACCTTCGCCACCCTGGGCATCGAGAACGAAGGCGCCAAGGGCGTCATCCCCGCCGTCTACATGCTGAGAGACATCGGCGACGGCGAGATGCCTTCCTTCAAGGGCAAGAAGATCTGCGTCATCGGCGGCGGCAACGTCGCCATGGACGTCGCCCGTACCGCCAGACGTCTGGGCGCCATGAAGGTCAGCATCGTCTATAGAAGAAGAAAAGCGGATATGACCGCTCTGCCCGAAGAAGTGGAAGGCGCCATCGCCGAAGGCTGCGAAGTCCTCGAGCTGAAGAGCCCCTCCCGCATCGAAGTGGATGAGAACGGCAACGTCAAGGGCCTCTGGGTCAAGCCTCAGATGGTCGGCACCATCAAGAAGGGCCGTCCGGCCCCCGTGGACGCCGAGGGCGAAGAAGAACGCATCGCCTGCGACTACATCCTTTCCGCCATCGGCCAGAAGGTCGAGATCGGCCCCTATGAAGAGCTGGGCGTCGCCACCAGACGCGGCGTGCTCGCTGCCGGCAGAGACCTGAGCCTGGGCAAGATGGAAGGCGTCTTCGCCGGCGGCGACTGCGTCACCGGCCCCGCCACCGTCATCAAAGCCGTCGCAGCCGGCAAGGCCGCGGCCGCCAACATCGACGAATATCTGGGCTTCCACCACGAGATCAGCGTGGACGTCAACATCCCGCAGCCCAGAAACGAAGACAAATCCGCAACCGGCCGTGTCCAGATGAAAGAGCGCGCCGCCTCTTCCCGCGGCAGCGACTTCGAGGAAATGGAAATCGGCATGACCAGAGCGGAGTGTTCTCAGGAATGCTCCAGATGCCTGCGCTGCGATCACTTCGGCATGGGCTCCTTCAGAGGAGGTAGAATCGAGAAATGGTAACGTTGAAGATCGACGGACAGGAAGTCCGTGTTCCCGAGGGAACGACTATTTTAAAAGCTGCCGCAAAACTCGGCATCGATATCCCCCATCTCTGCTATCTGGAAGGCATCAATGAGATCGGCGCCTGCCGCGTCTGCGTGGTCGAGAACGTCGGCACCCAGAAGCTGCTGGCCTCCTGCAACACGGCGGTCGAGGAAGGCATGAACATCCTCACCAACAGCCCCCGTGTCCGCATCGCCCGCATCACCAACGTCAAGCTGCTGCTCTCCGAGCACGACTGCCGCTGCGCCACCTGCGTCCGCAGCGGAAACTGCACCCTGCAGACCCTGGCCAACGACCTCGGCATCCTGGATATCCCCTATCACAGACAGCCCGAGGAGAACAGCTGGAATCCGCGCCTGCCGCTGATCAAGGACTCCTCCAAGTGCATCAAGTGCATGCGCTGCGTCCAGTTCTGCGACAAGGTGCAGGGCCTCGGCGTCTGGGACGTCATCGGTTCCGGCAGCCACACCACCGTCGGCGTCAAGGATGCCGTCGACCTGCAGGATGCCCACTGCGCCATGTGCGGCCAGTGCATCACCCACTGCCCCGTCGGCGCCCTCCGCGAGAGAGACGACACCGAGAAGGTCTACCAGGCTCTGGCCGATCCGGACGTGGTCACCGTCGTTCAGGTGGCTCCGGCCGTCCGCGCTGCCTGGGGCGAAGGCATCGGCCTCTCCTCCAAGCGCGCCACCCTCGGCAAGATGGTCGACAGCCTGAAGCGCATGGGCTTCGACTACATCTTCGACACCAACTACAGCGCCGACCTGACCATCATGGAAGAAGGCAGCGAGTTCCTCCACAGATTCACCCACAAGGATGATTATCAGTGGCCGATGTTCACCTCCTGCTGCCCCGGCTGGGTCCGCTTCCTGAAGCTCGAGTACCCCGACATGGTGCCGCAGCTCTCCACCGCCAAGTCTCCGCAGCAGATGTTCGGCTCCATGATCAAGACCTTCGTGGCCCAGAAGATCGGCGTAGATCCCAAGAAGATCTTCTCCATCTCCATCATGCCCTGCACCGCCAAGAAGTACGAGTGCGGCGTTGAGGAAGTCAACGATGCCGGCATCGGCTCCGACGTCGACGTGGTCCTCACCACCCGTGAGATCACCCGCATGATGCGCGCCACCAACGTGGATCCGAACACCCTGAAGGAAGAGCCCTTCAGCGACATCTTCGGCGAAGGTTCCGGCGCGGCCGTCATCTTCGGCGCCACCGGCGGCGTCATGGAAGCGGCTCTGAGAAGCGCCTACTTCCTCCTCACCAAGACCAACCCCGATCCGGATGCCTTCAAGGACGTCCGCGGTCTGGACGGCTGGAAGGAAGCCAAGTTCGAAGTGGCCGGCGCCACCGTGCGCGTGGCCATCACCAGCGGCCTGGGCAACACCCGCAAGCTCATCGAAGCCATTCGCCGCGGCGAAGTCTACTACGATTTCGTGGAAGTCATGGCCTGCCCCGGCGGCTGCGCCGGCGGCGGCGGACAGCCCATCCACGA
>JAEELK010000195.1 GCA_016282655.1 Bacillota bacterium
CATCCATTCCATGATCGAACTCAAGGACGGCGCCGTGCTGGCACAGCTTGGCGTTCCTTCCATGGAGCTGCCCATCGCCTATGCCCTCAGCTGGCCGGAGCGCTTCGCGGACTGCGCGGTCCCGGCGCCGGACTTCTTCGCTCTGGGCGCGCTCCACTTTGAAAAGCCGGACCTCGCGGCATTCCCCTGCCTTGCGCTGGCCATGGAGGCCATGCGGCGCGGCGGGAGCGCGCCGCTGGTCCTCAACGCGGCGAACGAGGTGCTCGTGCAGCAGTTCCTCGAGGGCCGCATCCGTTTCGGAGAGATCGCCGCCGGCGTGGAGCGCGCGCTTTCCGCCGCGCCTTCTGAGGCGCCGCGGGACGTCGCGTCCGTGCTCGCGCTGGACGCGGAGATCAGAGAGCAGGTGCGCGCATGCTGACAGCCATTTATGCCATCCTCATATTCTGTTTCCTGATCTTCATCCACGAGTTCGGGCATTTCATCACCGCCAAGGCCTGCGGCGTGCCCGTGCACGAATTCTCGCTGGGCATGGGCCCGAAGATCCTGCAGTTCGGCAGGGGAGAGACGCGCTATTCGCTCCGCGCCTTTCCCATCGGCGGCTACGTGCAGATGGAAGGCGAGGACGAGGACACGGACGATCCCCGCTCCTTCCAGAAGAAGAAGACCTGGCAGAAATGCCTGATCGTGGCCGCGGGCGCGCTCATGAACGTCCTGGCGGCCATCGTGCTGGTGGTGGCGCTCTTTGTTTACATCGGCACGCCGAGCACCACGCTGGGCGCGGTGCTTCCGGACGGCCCTGCCGCCGCGGCCGGCCTTGCGGCCGGAGACCGCATCCTCGAGATCGACGGCGTGCGCATGGAAGAGTGGATGGACATCAGCGCGGCCATCAACGCGAGCGAGGGGGCGCCGATCAGGCTGCTCGTGGAGCGGGACGGCAGCACCCTGAACTTCTCCCTGCAGGCGGCGTTCAACGAAACCGAGCAGCGCTGGCTTCTCGGGATCAACACGAAGGTGGCGCACAGCTTCCCCGTGGCGCTGCGCGAGGGCCTGCGCAGCTGCGGCAGCATGTCGCTCCTCATGGTCAAGGCCTTCGCGACGCTCTTCTCCGGCGGCGGCTCCATCAACGACGTGGTCGGCCCCGTGGGCATCGTCTCCGTCATCCACAGCCAGGCCGCGCTGGGCCTGATCTACATCATCAACCTGACGGCCGTCATCAGCCTGAACCTGGCCATCGTCAACCTGCTGCCCCTCCCGGCGCTGGACGGCGGACGCCTGCTCTTCCTGATCCTCGGCGGCATCAGCGGCCATCCGCTCAGCGCGGAGACCGAAGGCAGGATCCACTACGCCGGCATGCTCCTGCTGCTGGCCTTCATGGTCTTTCTGATCTTCCACGACGTCGGAAGATTCATCCTTCATACGTAAAACCGGCCGCGGCGTCCCGTTTTCGGGACAGGCTTTCCGCTATCCTTTGCCTTAGGAGAAAACGATGCAGGAACGAACGAGCAGACAGGTACACTGCGGCGGCGTCGCCATCGGCGGCGGCGCGCCGGTGAGCATCCAGTCCATGACGAACACGGACACCAGAGACGTGGACGCGACCGTGGAGCAGATCGCGCGGCTCGCGGACGCGGGCTGCCAGATCGTCCGCTGCGCGGTGCCGGACCAGGAGGCGGCGGCGGCCCTGGGGCAGATCAAGAAACGGATCGCTCTGCCCCTGGTGGCGGACATCCACTTCGACTACCGCCTTGCCCTGGCCGCCATCGAGAACGGCGCGGACAAGGTGCGCATCAACCCCGGCAACATCGGCAGCGAGGAGCGGGTCCGCGCCGTTCTGGCCGCCGCCGCGGAGCGTGGCATCCCCATCCGGGTCGGCGTCAACTCCGGCTCGCTGGAAAAAGACCTGCTGGCGAAGTACGGCGGCGTCTGCGCGGAAGCCCTGGCCGAAAGCGCCCTGCGCATGGCCGCTTACGTGGAAGAACGCGGCTTCCGGGACGTGGTCCTCTCGCTGAAGTCCTCCAACGCCGCCATGAATTTCAAGGCGCATCAGATCGTGCGGGAGCGCTCGGACGCGCCGCTGCACATCGGCATCACGGAGGCGGGGACCGTCCGCAGCGGACAGATCAAGTCCGCCGTTGGCATCGGCGCGCTGCTCCTCGCCGGCATCGGCGACACCATGCGCGTCTCGCTCACGGGCGATCCCGTGGAAGAGATCCGCTGCGCGAAGGAGATCCTCGCGGCCGCGGGCCTGCGCAAAAAAGCCATCGAATTCGTCAGCTGCCCCACCTGCGGCCGCACCCGCGTGGACCTGGCCGCCATCACGGAAGACCTGGAGCGCCGGCTCCTGCCGCTGGCGGAGCGCCGCGAGCGGGAAGGAAAAAAGCCCGTCACGCTCGCCGTCATGGGCTGCGCCGTGAACGGTCCGGGCGAAGCCCGCGAAGCCGACCTGGGCGTTGCCTGCGGGCAGGGAGAAGGCCTGCTCTTCTCCAAGGGAGAGATCCTCTGCAAGGTCCCCGAGCAGGAGATCGCCTCCCGCCTCATCCAAATGCTGGAAGCGTACGAATAGAGACATAGAACAGAAAAAATGAAACAACTGCTGGAAGAAAGCATCCACTGGGGGCTTCTGGGGAAGCATCCCAGAGAAGCCTATCGGTATCATCTGGGCCGTGCCCGCCTGAGCCGCGAGGAGAAGATCCTGCGCCAGGAGATCACGCTCAACTTCATCCTCCCGCGCGCGGACAAGGAGCGCGTGGAGGCTTTGCTCTGCAGTCAGTTCCCGGAGCTTCGCAGCGCGGAGCTGCTCTGCCGCTATGAAGAACTCATCCAGAGCCCGGAGGAGATCCTCCGGCTCTATCTGCCCTACCTGATCGAAGAGAGCCGCGCGGACTACGGACACCTGACCGCCACCGTACAGGAAGAACCCTCCTTTGCCGGCGACACGGTCTATCTGAAAGCCCTCGGCCGGGACACCGTGGAGCGTCTCAACAGCGAGCTCGCCCCGCTCTGGGAGCGCAGCCTGCGGGAACGCTTCGGCCTTGCCCGCAAGTTCGTCTTCGAGCAGGACGCGGCAGTCTATGAGGAGACGCAGAAGCGGCTGGAAGACGAGGCGATCGCGGAGGCGGAGGCGGCGGCCAAAGCCGCGGCTGTGGCCGCGCAGAGCGAAAAGCGCAAGGAAAAGAAGAACGGCGCCGCCGGAGCGGACGGCGCGGCGCTCTTTGGAAAGGCGATCAGAGACCTGCCGCGCCCCATCCGCGAGCTGCATCGTGCGGACGGCACGGTGACGGTGGCGGGCGTGCTCTATGAAAAGAGCGGCCGCAAATGCAGGAACGGCAAATACGAGCTGACCCTCTGCATCCACGACGAGGGCGGCTCC
>JAEELK010000196.1 GCA_016282655.1 Bacillota bacterium
CCATCTATCGCAAAAAATGCAGCGCCGAGCAGGAAAAGCGCAAGCTCGGCCAGGTGGACAGCCGCTTCATGAAGCGCGCGGAGGACCTGCTCTGCGGTGAGCTCGCCGTGGTCCTCGGCATGGACAAAGACGACGTGCCGGGCTTCATCGCCGGCCGTGTGGACGCGCTCCGTCCCCTCCCTGCCGCCGTTGCCGCGGCGGATTGATCCTCGCTTTGCCGATCTCCTTACTCTGACCCCAAACGTACCGAAGGGCTGCGAAACAGCCCTCGTTTTTTATTTTACGCCGTTTTTCCTGCACCAGGGGGCGGCGCAGCAGCCCTCGCATTTCGGCTTTCGCGCGTCGCAGACCTGTCTCCCGTGCCAGATGAGCGCGTGATGCATGGCGCTCCATTTTTCTTTCGGGAGGCGCTTCATGAGGCTGAGCTCCGTCTGCAGGACGTCCTTCTCCTGCACCAGGCCCATGCGGTTCGCCACGCGGAACACGTGCGTGTCCACGGCGATGCGGGGCTCCCCGAAGCCCACGGAAAGCACCACGTTGGCGGTCTTTCTGCCCACGCCCGGCAGAGCGACCAGCGCGTCATAATCCTGCGGCACGACGCCGCCGTAGCGCTCCGCCAGGATGGCGCTCATCGCCTGCAGGTTCTTGGATTTCGTCTTGTACATGCCCACGGGCTTCAGCAGGCGCTCCAGTTCTTCGATGGGCGCGGCGGCGATGGCCGCGGCGTCCGGATAGGCTTCGAAGAGCGCCGGCGTGGCCTTGTTGACGCTCTTGTCCGTGGTCTGCGCGGAGAGCATCACCGCGCAGAGCAGCTGGAAATGATCCCGGAAATCCAGCGCGCACTGCGCGTCCGGATAGGCTTCTTCCAAGGCGGCGGTCAGCGCCGCCACCTCTTCTTTCTTCAATTTTGCCATCTCTGCCGTCCTCCCAGATCCCCGCGCGCCGCGGGGCCGATCTTCTGTTTATTATACACCGCTTCCTGCCTTCCCGATATAATACAATAATTCCGACCGGCGGGTCGGTTTCTCCTTGACAGCCCTTTTCCCGCCCGCTATGATAGGGACGGACCTTTTCCGACCATAGGGTCGGTTTTCCAGATCGGCGTCCGGAAACGAGGAGAAACAAATGAAAAAAGTCATCGGTATCATCATCTTACTGCTCCTGCTCATCCTGGTGGGCTTCCGCGTCCATTCGGCCCTGCAGCCGGCAGCGGTCGAGGAAGAAACGCGGACCAACGTCCGCGTCGCCGCCGTGGAGCGCGGCAGCATCAGCACCACGTCCCTGCTGACCGGCCGCATCTCCGCCGCGGACGAGGCCGCCGTAGTCCCCCTGGCCAGCGGCGAGGTCAACTCCGTCCGCGTGGCGCTGGGCGACTACGTCAAGAAGGGCAGCGTCCTCTTCACCATCGACAGCAGCGCGGTCTCCTCCAGCTACACGCAGGCCAAGCTCGCCTACGACAACGCTGTGGCCGATCTGAACCGCTACACGCCGCTCTATGAGGCCGGCGCCATCTCCAAACAGGCCTACGACGGCGCCAAGCTGCAGGTGGACGTGGCCCGTTCCTCCCTGAACGCGGCCTCCGAGATGCTGAGCAACTACACCGTCAAGGCGCCCATCAGCGGCTATATCACCGGCCTCAACGTCTCCGTCGGCTCCGTGGCCGGCGGCGCGCCCGCCCTTTACATGGCGGACACCAAAGACCTGGAGCTCTCCGTTTCCATCTCCGAATATCTGATCAGCAGCATCCACGTGGGCGACAGCGTGGACATCTACATCAGCAGCCTTTCCGAGGAGCCCTTCCGCGGCACGGTCACGCAGCTCTCGCCCGCGCCCGCCATGGGCACCCTCACCTACCCCGCCACCATCGCCGTGGAGAACCCGGACGGGAGCATCCTGGCCGGCATGTTCGCGGAAGTGCGCTTCGTTTCCGCAGAGCAGAACGACGTCATCGCCATCCCCTCCGACGCGGTCTTTGTGAAAAACGGCGTCTCTCTGGTCGCTGTCCTGGACAGTGAACAGCTTCCCGTCCTGCGGGAAGTCGTGACCGGCATGGACAACGGCGAGCTGGTCGAGATCGTAAGCGGCCTTTCGGAGGGCGAAACGCTCATCGTCAAGGGCCAGCAGTACGTCACCGAAGGCAAGGCCGTCAACATCGTCGAGTAGTCGGAGGCGGAAAGAATGGGTCTCATCAGAACATGCATCAAACGCCCCGTGACCATGATCATGCTCCTCATGATCGTGGTGCTCGTGGGCCTCATCTCCATCATCAGCATCCCCATGGACCTGCTGCCGAACTTCGACATCCCCATGGCCATCGCCTATACCTCCTATCCGAACGCCGCGCCGGAGGAAGTCGAAAGCCTGATCACGGTCCCCCTGGAATCCGCCCTGGCCTCCGTTTCCGGCTTAGACGAGCTGCAGTCCATGACCACGGAAGGCACGTCCATCGTCATGGTCACCTTCGACTACGGCACGGACATGAACTTCGCGACGCTGGACATGCGCGAGAAGATCTCCATGGTCGAGGGCTTCCTACCGGACACCGCCACCAAGCCCATGGTCATCCAGATGAGCATGGACATGATGCCCGTGGCCGTGCTCTTCTTCTCCTCCGACAGCTATGACCTCGCCACGCTGAACGCCATCGTCGAGGACGATCTCGTCCCCTACTTCGAGCGCGCGAACGGCGTAGCGTCCGTCTCCGCCTACGGCGGCGTCTCGAAGGAGATCTCCATCGCCTTCGACCAGGACAAGCTCAGCGGCTACAATCTGAACCTTTCCACGATCGCGGGCATGCTCTCCGCGGAGAACATCAACCTGCCCTCCGGCGAGGTCAGCAAGGGC
>JAEELK010000197.1 GCA_016282655.1 Bacillota bacterium
GAGTACCCCCACCAGTTTTCCGGCGGCATGAAGCAGCGCGTGGTCATCGCCATGGCGCTGGCCTGCAACCCGGAGCTGCTGCTCGCGGACGAGCCCACCACCGCGCTGGACGTGACGATCCAGGCGCAGGTGCTGGAGATGATCCAGGATCTGAAGGATAAGCTCGACACCTCGGTCGTGCTCATCACGCACGATCTCGGCATCGTCGCCAACTGCTGTCAGTCGGTGGCCGTCATCTACTCCGGCGAGATCGTGGAATACGGCACGGTGGAGGACATCTTCGACCGCACCATGCATCCGTACACGCTCGGCCTGTTCGGCTCCATCCCGCGGCTCGGCACCACCGAGAAACGCCTCAAGCCCATCAAGGGCCTGATCCCCGATCCGACGAATCTTCCTCCCGGCTGCAAGTTCTGCGAGCGCTGCCCGCAGGCCGGCCCGGAGTGTGCGGAGAAGGTCCCGCCGTCCGTCGAGGTCGCGCCGGGCCACATCGTCAAATGTCTGCGCTTCGGAGGTGAATGACATGGCGCTGCTGGAAGTTGAACACCTGAAAAAGTATTTCAAGGTCGGCGGCAAATCGCAGCTTCACGCCGTGGACGACATCACCTTCACACTGGAAGCCGGCAAGACGCTGGGCGTCGTCGGCGAGTCCGGCTGCGGCAAGACGACGCTGGGCCGGACGGTGCTGCACCTGGTCCCGCCGACCTCCGGCAAGATCGTGTTCGACGGGGAGGATCTCTCCAACCCGACGAAGAAGCAGCTGATCGCCGCTCGCAACAAGATGCAGATCATCTTTCAGGATCCCTACTCCTCCCTGAATCCCCGCATGTCCGTCTGCGAGACCATCATGGAGCCCCTGCAGATCAAGGGCGGCATGTCCAAGGCGGAAATGCTGGAGGAGACCAGAGCGCTGATGGATACGGTCGGTCTCGCGGAGCGCTTTGAGAACGCCTTCCCGCACGAGATGGACGGCGGCAGACGGCAGCGCGTCGGCATTGCCCGCGCCCTCGCCCTGAAGCCCAAGTTCATCGTCTGCGACGAGCCCGTCTCTGCGCTGGACGTCTCCATCCAGGCGCAGGTCATCAACCTGATGCTCGACCTGCAGGAGTCCAGAGGCCTGTCCTACATGTTCGTCACGCACGACCTCTCCGTCGTCCGCTACATCTCCGACGACATCATGGTCATGTATCTCGGCAACATGGTGGAAAAGGCGCCCGCGAACGAGCTGTTCCGCAATCCCCTCCATCCCTATACCAAGGCGCTGCTCTCCGCCATCCCCGAGCCGGACATCCATAACAAGACCAAGCGCATCATCCTCAAGGGCGAGATCACCTCGCCCATCGATCCCAAGCCCGGCTGCCGCTTCGCGGCGAGATGTCCGCACGCCGCGGAGGCCTGCCAGCAGCCCCAGGAGCTGCGCGAGCTCTCCCCCGGCCATTTCGTGGCCTGCTGCCGCTGTGAGAGCCTCTGAGTAAGTCCCGCGCGGAATGCGCGAAAGAATAGAGGAAGGAAACCACCAAAATAACAGGAGGTAAAAAAATGAAGAAGGTACTGGCCATTCTCCTCGTGCTCTGCCTGGCGCTCTCCATCGCGGCCTGCGGCGGCGGCGCGAAGACCGACACCACGTCCAAGCCCGATTCGAGCGACGGCCCCAAGGACGCCGCGCCCGGTCAGCACGCTGCGGACGCCACCAAGGACGCCGTTTCCGCGCGCGACACGCTCACCGTGGCCGTCACGATGGATATCGGCACGCTGAACTCCCGCGAGATGTGGGGCGGCGACTTCAAGACCCTGTCGAGAATGTACTCCGAGCCGCTGCTTGACTTCTATGCCAACGGCGACATTCGCTGGCTGCTCGCCACCAGCCTCGACATCTCCGACACCCAGATGATCATCCACCTGCGCGAGGGCGTCAAGTTCACCAACGGCAGCGACTTCAAGGCCAATGACGTCATGTTCGCCCTGCAGGACTATGCCTGGCTGTTCTTCCCCATGTTCGACATGGAGAACTCCCGCATCATCGACGACTACACCATCGAGATCAACCTCTTCTACTACGACAACACCTACATCTACAGCCTCCCGCTGATGGGCATCATCGACGAGGAGACCTTTGACGCCGAGAAGAACGCCACCGCGCCTGTCGGCACCGGTCCGTACATCGTCACCGATTACGTCGTCAGCAGCTACGTCAAGATGACCCGCAACGACGATTACTGGGGCCAGCCCGCCAAGATCAAGAACCTCGAGTTCAAGGTCCTGAACGAGGATTCCCAGCGCGTCATCGCGCTCGAGACCAACACGGCCGACGCCACCAGCGTCCCGACGCAGGACCTCGACTACGTCATGAGCCTGCCCGACTATGTGACCGACATCGCCGGCGGCGACACCTGCAAGTCCATCGTCTTCAACATCACCGACCAGTCCTGCCTCAACAGCACGGCCGCCAGAAAGGCCATCGCCCACGCGATCGACCGCAATGCCATCGCCAAGACCGTCTACTTCGGCCACGCGGAGGTCCCCGACTGGCCGCTTATGACCTGCTGCACCGACTATGATCCCAGCTTCGGCAGCCTCGATCCCGTCTTCTCCGCCGATGCCTACAATCCCACGCTCGCCAAGCAGTACGCCGAGGAGGCCGGCCTCTACGGCAAGGAGATCCGCATCGTCACCGACGGCACCGCCGAA
>JAEELK010000198.1 GCA_016282655.1 Bacillota bacterium
CCGTATAGGTGAAGACGAAATCCAGGCCCTCCTCCGCCATGCGCAGCAGCTCTTCGCCGTAGGCCTCGCGGGCATTGGACAGCATCTGGTCAAAATCGTAGGTCGTTTTCACAACTCCCATGGTCATGCCCTCCTGTTCTTCCGGATGGACTCCAGCGCCTGGTCCAGCTGCTCCTTCGCCAGACCGCCGCCGTGCCACTTGTACGTGTTCTCCATGAAATCGACGCCCTTGCCCTTGACCGTGTTGGAGACGATGAACAGCGGCGCGCCGCGGCGGGCGTAATCGCGCTCCGGCAGGCGCTCCAGCGCCGCGCAGACCTGCGCGATGTCGTTGCCGTCCTCGATCACCATGGTGTCCCAGCCGAAGGCGGCGGCCTTGGCGGCGAGATCGCGGTGAGCCATGATCTCCTCGGTCGGGCCGGTCATCTGGAGCTGGTTGCGGTCCACGATGCAGACGAGGTTGTTCAGCCGGAATTGGGCGGCGGCCTGCATGGCCTCCCAGTTCGTCCCCTCGTCCAGCTCGCCGTCGCCCACCATGACGATGACGCGGTAGTTGCGCTTCTGATGCCGCGCGCCGAGGGCGTAGCCGACCGCGATGGGCAGGCCGTGGCCCAGCGAGCCGGCGGAGATCTCGATGGCCGGAACATACTTCCGGTTGGAATGCTGCCCGAACTTGGAATTGTCCAGGCACTCGAAATGCTCGACGATGTAATCCTGCGTGTAGATGCCCATGTCCGCGAAGATGCTGTACAGCGTCTCGCTGCAGTGGGCCTTGGAGAGGATGAAGCGGTCCCGGTCCTCGTTCTTCACGTCGTTGGGATCCCAGTTCATATAGCGGTAGTACAGCGCCACCGCCACCTCCACCATGCTCAGTTCCCCGCCCAGGTGGCCCATCCCGAAGCGGTAGACGAGGTTGAGGATGTCCCCGCGGATCTTGAAGCATTTTTCCTCGAGGAACTGCAGCGTCTCGGGGGTCAGCTTCGGATAGCTCATAGAATCTCCCTTTCCTTTCATATGTCCGAACGCAATATTCTGACTCTCACATGTTCAGTCTACCCTATCCCGCGCTCCGGCGCAAGGGAAAAATCCGAACGAAATTGAGGGCGCGCTGCGTATCGCAATTTGCAGCGCGACCTCATGTCAGAAAGCGTCAGGATTCAGATCGCGCGGAGCGGGACGTCCCGGAGCAGCTTCAGTCCCAGGCGCTCCGTCATCCGGACCGCCGCCGCCTCGCTCCCGGGGTCCGCGGCCCACTGCGGCTGGTGGGCGTCGCAGCCCAGGACGACCGCGTTGCCCTCCTCCGCCGCGATGCGCCAGAAACGCTCCTCCGGGTAATGCCGATGCTCCCGGACGCCGAGGAGATTGATCTCCAGCGGCGTATCCGTCCGCGCGGCGGCGCGGCAAAGCTTCCGCATCTCCCGCGTGTACGCCGCCTCGTCGCCGGTAAAGCGGATCAGGTCCGGGTGGGCGAAGTAAGTGAACAGGCCGGTCTCCAGCGCCTCGATGCTCTGGGAGACATAGCGCTCCAGCACGGAGAGGTCCGGGCTCGGCTTGCCGCAGTACGGCTCCCCCGTCCCGTTGCCCAGGAAGTGCTGCCCGAGGATCATGTATTCGACGCCGTTTTCCCGAAGCATCTCCAGCAGCCGGGGGAAATACTTCGGGTAGTACTCCGCCTCGACGCCCAGGCGGATCTCCAGCTTGCCGCGGTATTCCTCCGCCAGCGCCCGCACGGAGTCCGCGTATTCCGGCAGCTCCTCCGGCTTCATCCGCATGGGGCGGTCCTGCGGCTCGCGGTCGAAGAAATCATAGGGCGTATGATCCGAGAATCCAAGGATGCGCAGTCCGGCCTCCGCGGCCTGCTCCGCATAGTCCCGCTCGTTTCCCTCCGCATGGCCGCAGCGGTATGTGTGGGTGTGATAATTCGCGACCATTCCTGTCTCCTTCAGCGGCCGGACCGGGGTTCGATCCCCCCGGCATGGCCGGCAGCGCAGTATGACCTGCCCTCCCGTGAGGAGGGCAGGTCATTTTCATGCATCTTTGTCCTGTTACTTCGCGTACTTATCGCGCTTCTGATAGGTGGTGTGCAGCAGCTCGTGCGCCAGATGGCTGCCGGGCTTGGTGAGGAAATCGTCGTAGATCTGCTTGATTTCCTTGTTCTCGTGGCTCTTGCGCAGGGCCTTGGCGGTGTCCTCGCCGTACAGGGCCTTGGCGCGCTCCACGCGCACGTCCACGTCCATCTTGGTCTGCGCGGAGACGATGGGCTGACCGCCGCCGTTGACGCAGCCGCCGGGGCAGGCCATGATCTCGATGAAGGTGTAATTCTTCTCGCCGCTCTTTGCCATCTGGAGCAGCTTGGTGGCGTTGCCGGTGCCGCTGGCGACCGCCACGCACACCTTCGTGCCGCCGATGTCGATCTCGGCTTCCTTGATGCCCTTGATGCCGCGGACGTCGTGGAAATCGACGTTCTCCAGCGTGGTCCCGGTGATGGTCTCGTACGCCGTGCGCAGCGCGGCTTCCATAACGCCGCCGGTGGCGCCGAAGATGACGGCCGCGCCTGTGCTCTCGCCCATGAGGCTGTCGAAGTCGCTGTCGGGCAACTCTGCGAAGTTGATGTTGGCTTCCTTGATCATGCGGGCCAGCTCGCGGGTGGTGATGACCACATCCACGTCGGC
>JAEELK010000199.1 GCA_016282655.1 Bacillota bacterium
GAAAAGCTGGAGCTTGCCGGCCTCTATGAAGAGGTCAAAGACGAGATGAACAAGAGCGCGCTGAAGCTCTCCGGCGGGCAGCAGCAGCGGCACTGCATCGCGCGGGCGCTCACGGGCGAACCGGAGGTGCTCCTGCTGGACGAGCCCTGCAGCGCGCTGGACGTGAAGAGCAGCGCCATCATCGAAAAGCTGCTGCTGGAACTGAAGCAGCGCTATACCATCGTGATCGTTACGCACAATCTGGCGCAGGCGCGGCGCATTTCCGACCGCGCGGTCTTTCTCTACAACGGCAGGCTCGTGGAACAGGGCGCCACGGAAGCGCTGTTTCAGGATCCGCAGGAGGAGGAGACCAAGGACTTCCTGGGGGGAGTCTTCGGATAAACGAGCATGATACGCATTGAAGTGCCCGGGCGCGAACGGCCCTACGAGATCAAATACGTTCTGCTGGATTACAACGGCACCATCGCCAGGGACGGCCTGCTGCTGGAGGGCGCGGCGGAGCGGATCCGCGCGCTTTCCGAGCGGGTCCCGGTCTACGTGCTGACGGCGGACACCTACGGCAACGTGCGGCGGCAGTGCGAGGGCATCGGCGCGGAAGTGCGCACCTTCCCGAGCGGCGCCGCGGCGCCCTGCAAGGAAGCCATCGCGAAGGAACTGGGCAGGGGCGTCTGCGCCATCGGCAACGGCTTCAACGACGTGCAGATGCTGGACGCGGCCGATCTCGCCATCTGCGTGATGGAGCGCGAAGGCGCCTATGCGGGGCTTCTGGCCCACGCGGACCTGGTCGTGGGCTCGCCGGAAGACGCGCTGGACCTCCTGCTGAAGCCGGACCGCCTGCGGGCGGGCCTGCGCTGGTAATGCGTACGACAAGGAGAGAAAAATGACTAGTTTAAAAGAAATGATCCAGACCGCCGTCATGGTCGTCGTGATCACCGTCTGCGCGTGGATCACCATCCCGCTGGCGGTCCCCTTCACCCTGCAGACCTTCGCGGTCTTCCTGAGCCTGCGGCTCCTGGGCGGAAAATGGGGGAGCTGCTCCATCCTCGTCTATCTGCTGCTCGGCGCGGTGGGCGTGCCGGTCTTTGCCGGCTTCAAGGGGGGCGTCGGCGCGCTGCTGGGCCCGACCGGCGGCTATCTGCTGGGCTTCCTGATCTGCGCGCTCCTCTATTGGCTCCTGGAGAAGCCCTGCCGCGCGAAGGCCCGGATCGAAGACCTGGTGCTCCTCTGCGGCCTTTTCCTTTGCTATGCCTTCGGGACGGCCTGGTTCGTCTACGTGATGGGCATGAAAAACGGCGCCGGCAGCATGGGGATCGTGCAGGCGCTCCTGCTCTGCGTGGTCCCGTTCATCATCCCGGATCTCGTGAAGCTCTGGCTCTCCGGGATGCTTGCCAGGCGCGTGATGCCCCTCATCCCGCTCGCAGGCCGGAAATAGCGCAGTCATCCGCCAAACGGCACCGCGAAAGCGGTGCCGTTTTTTGATGCGCAGAGAACGGGAACGCGCGGCGATCGAAAAAAGGCATTTCAAGGCTTGACTTTATCCCTGCAAAGTACTAAAATAACCGCTATCAGTCCGAAAGGTGACTCGCACGTTTTACGCGCAAAGCCGCTCCGCTGCCGCGGAGCCGGCTGCTCGGACGAAAACGCTCACGCTATGTGTATATAGTAAGGAAAGAAGGTAAATCATCATGAAAAAGAGAACTCTGGCCATGCTTCTGGCCGCGCTGCTCTGCCTCTCTCTGGCCGCCTGCGGCAGCCAGCCCGCCGCCACCGACGAGCCCGCGGAAGACGAAGGCGCGACCGTTTACAAAGTCGGCATCTGCCAGCTGGTCGAGCACGTGGCGCTGGACGCCGCCACGCAGGGCTTCCAGGACGCGCTGGTCGCGGAGCTGGGCGCCGACGCCGTGCAGTTCGACGTACAGAACGCGCAGAACGACTCCAATACCTGCTCCACCATCATCAACGGCTTCGTGTCCAACAACGTGGATCTGATCCTCGCGAACGCCACCCCCGCGCTGCAGAGCGCCGCGGCCGGCACCAACGAGATCCCCATCCTGGGCACCTCCATCACCGAGTACGGCGTGGCGCTTGAGATCCCTGATTTCAACGGCACCGTCGGCGGCAACATCTCCGGCACCTCCGATCTGCCCCCGCTGGATGAGCAGGCGGCCATGATCAAAGAGTGGTTCCCGGATGCCGACACCGTCGGCCTGCTCTACTGCTCCGCGGAGGCCAACTCCAAGTATCAGGTGAACACCGTGCAGACCGCGCTCGAGGCCCTCGGTTACAGCGTCACCCAGTATGCCTTCTCCGATTCCAACGACCTGGCCTCCGTCTGCACCACCGCGGCGGGCGCCTGCGACGTGCTCTACGTCCCCACGGACAACACCGCTGCCGCCAACACCGGCATCATCGACAACATCTGCAGACCGGCCGGCGTGCCCATCATCGCGGGCGAAGAAGGCATCTGCGCCGGCTGCGGCGTGGCCACCCTCTCCATCAGCTACTATGACCTCGGCTACACCACCGGTCAGATGGCCGCTCAGATCCTGACCGGCCAGGCGGACATCTCCACCATGCCCATCCAGTACACCACGGTCACCAAGAAATACAACGCGGCGATCTGTGAAGAGCTGGGCCTCACCGTACCGGAAGGCTACGAGGCGATCTAAGCGGAGGAACTCTTTTCGTGCTTGCGAACATTCTTGGCAGTTTGGCTACAGTGCCGGGCGCTTTGCCCGGCGCTGTGGCGCAGGGGCTGATCTGGGGGATCATGGCCATCGGCGTCTACATCACCTTCCGGGTGCTGGACATCGCGGACCTGACCGTGGACGGCTCTCTGGGCACCGGCGGCGCGGTCTGCATCATGCTGATGCTGCTGGGCTGCAACGTTTGGCTGGCCATGCTGGGCGCCGTCATCGCGGGTCTTCTGACCGGGCTGATGACCGGCGTCTTTCACACGTTCATGGGCATCCCCGCCATCCTGGCGGGCATCCTGACCCAGCTCTCGCTCTATTCCATCAACCTGAAGATCATGGGGAAGGCGAATCAGGCCATCAACGTGGACAAATACAGCCTGCTGGTCTCGCTGCGCTGGGTGCGCAAGGCCATGCTGAACAATCCGCTCATCATGGTGGCGATCATCATCGTCATCCTGATCGCTTTTTTGTACTGGTTCTTCGGCACGGAGCTGGGCAGCGGCCTCAGAGCCACCGGCGCCAACCCGAACATGAGCCGCGCGCAGGGCATCAACACGGATCTGAACAAGGTGCTGGGCCTCATGGTCTCCAACGCGCTCGTGGCCTTCTCCGGCGCGCTGCTCTCGCAGTACCAGGGCTTCGCGGACGTCAACATGGGCCGCGGCGCCATCGTCATCGGCCTTGCGGCCGTCATCATCGGAGAGGCCATCTTCGGGCGGATCTTCCGCAATTTCGCGCTGCGGCTGCTGGCCGTGGTCTTCGGCTCCATCATCTACTATGTCGTCATCCAGATCGTCATCCAGCTCGGCCTGGACGCCAATCTGCTCAAGCTCCTCTCCGCGCTGGTGGTCGCGGTCTTCCTGGCAGTGCCGTATTGGAAGAGCCGCTATTTCCGCCGCGGCGTAAAAGTCAGGAAGGAGGCGGAGTAAGATGCTGGAACTGCGCGATCTTTACAAGACCTTCAACCCCGGCACCGTCAACGAGAAGCGGGCCATCGACGGCCTGAGCCTCACGCTGGAGGACGGCGACTTCGTCACCATCATCGGCGGCAACGGCGCGGGCAAATCCACCGTGCTGAACCTCATCTCCGGCGCCATCCCGCTGGACAGCGGCAGCATCTGCCTGGACGGCAAGGACATCACCTCTCTGCCGGAGTTCAAGCGCGCGAAGTACCTGGGCCGCGTCTTTCAGGACCCCATGATGGGGACCGCGGCGACCATGGGCATCGAGGAGAACCTCGCTCTGGCCAATCGGCGCGGGGCGCGCAGGGGCCTGAGACCCGGCATCACGAGCCAGGAACGGGTCCGCTACCGCGAACAGCTCGCCAGCCTCGGCCTCGGGCTCGAGACCCGCATGACGAGCAAGGTCGGTCTGCTCTCCGGCGGACAGCGGCAGGCGCTCACCCTGCTCATGGCCACGCTGAAGAAGCCCCGGCTGCTCCTGCTGGACGAGCACACCGCCGCGCTGGATCCCAAGACGGCGGACAAGGTGCTGCAGCTGACGGAGGAGATCGTCTCGCGGGATTCCCTGACCACGCTCATGGTCACGCACAACATGAAGCAGGCGATCCAGTACGGGAACCGCCTGATCATGATGGACGCGGGCCGCATCGTCGTGGACATCCGCGGACAGGAAAAGAAGGACCTGACGGTCCGCGATCTGCTGGAGAAGTTCAACATCGAAAACGACCGCATGCTGCTCTCCGAGTAGCGCGCGCCCGATCAAAAAGAAAAAGAAAACGCCCTGCCGCGTTCCGGCAGGGCGTTCATTTTGTGTTTCAAGCGGGGGAAATGCCGGCGGCGCGCGCCTGCCGGGGCATCATCCCATGGCGCTGTCTTCGCTGATCTTGTAGAGCCGCATGCTGTAGCTGTCGTAGACCATGGAGCAGATGGAGTCTCCGTTGTTGACCTGCTGCAGGGACATCTGCAGCTCGCCTTCCACGGTCTCGAAGCTGATCTGATAGTCCCCGAGGGTCATGAGTCCGCCCATGGCGGGGTCGTCGCTCGCCCGGTCCAGCGGGAGCAGGAGCCAGTCATCCTTCGCGTTCCAGTCTCCCAGATACCAGGTGCCGGTATAGTAGTAGGTCTGAGCGTTCCCGTCCGTGCGGTGGGCGAAGAACTCGCCCTCGCCCAGGACGATGGTGAAGTCCGGCGAGACGGGATCGTTGCCCCAGGTGCCTTTCAGCATCTGCCCGACGCCATGCCTGGTGTCCGGAACGCGGGGTTCCGCCTCACCGCCCTCAGAGCCGTCGCTCATGGCGCTGACGCTGCCGTCCGCGGCGTCGACGATCCGATAGCCCATGTTGCTGTCGTAATCGATCTGCACGCGTTTTTCATCGATCCAGCTGATGCCGTAGGGCCAGTAGAAGGTGTCATCGCCCTCGAGCGATTCGTAGCGGGCGACGGTGCTGCCGTCCGCCGCGACCACCATCAGGCTCGGGCCGAAGTAGCCGCAGAGATAGAGGCGCTCCCTGTCGTCCCAGCACCAGCAGGCGCCCTGCCCTCCGAAATCATCGTTCTGCCAGAGCAACGTGCCTTCCGTGCCCTCGTCGAGGGAGAGGCAGCGCAGGCTGCCGCCCGCCAGGAACCAGAGCCCGCCCGGGCCGATCCCGATGAATTGCAGCGTCTCCACCTGTCCCACGTAGACCTTCTCTGTGTCGTAGGTCCAGCGCACGCTGCCGTCCGCTTCC
>JAEELK010000200.1 GCA_016282655.1 Bacillota bacterium
CTGGCCTCAAAGGTGGCGCGCAGGCCGCCGCTGGGGAAGGAGGAGGCGTCCGGCTCGCCCTTGATGAGCTCCTTGCCGGAGAATTCCATGATGACGCCGCCGTCGGGGGACGGGCAGATGAAGCTGTCATGCTTCTCCGCCGTGATGCCCGTGAGCGGCTGGAACCAGTGGGTATAATGGGTGGCGCCCTTCGCGACCGCCCAGTCCTTCATGGCATCCGCCACGGCGTTGGCGACGCCGATGTCCAGCGCGCTCCCCTCGTCGATGGTCTTGCGCAGGGACGCATAGACCTCCGCGGAGAGATGGGCCTTCATCACTCTGTCATCGAATACCATGCTGCCGAAATAGTCGCTTACCATACTCATCGTTCTATCTCCTCTCTCTTGAAGAACTCCTCCTCCGCAAAGCGCAAGGGCGCCTCTCATGCCACCGCACAAAAGACGCCCTTGCCTTCGCAGAAATAGAGGAATGATGTGAAAAACAAAAGAGCGCCTTTGAGCCTGCTGCTCAAAGACGCCTTTGCCTTTATGGGGTGCATTATGCGCCCTTCCGGAACGCTTGTCAATCCTTTTTTTCATCTTTTTTCGGCGCCCGGCGGCGGCGCGGCTGCCTATGCTCTTAAATTTTCGGAATTTTCCGTTTTTCTATTGACGCAAGCCGCGGAAAGGAGTATATTGCCTAAATAAAAAAATGACTGATGAGCAAAGGCGTTCATTTCAGCGCGGCCTGCGGCCGCCCGGAAATGAGCGCTTTTTTCTTTCCCCCTCCGCCTGCAGGCTTTTGCGGGCGGCCGAACGAAACGATTCAGAAAGGCATTGGACATGGACAGACAGGAAGAAGGATGGCAGCGATACGGAACGATCAGCGAACGGGACGCCTGCGGCATCGGCGCCGTGGTGGACATCCGCGGCCGCAAGAGCCGCAGGATCGTGGACGACGCGCTGAAGATCGTGGAGAAGCTGGAGCACCGGGCCGGCAAGGACGCCCTGGGCGAGACCGGCGACGGCGTCGGCATCCTGGTGCAGATCAGTCACGGATTCTTCCGGGCGGCAGCCGCGGAGCTGGGCATCGCGCTGGGCGAGGCCGGCGACTACGCGGTCGGCATGTTCTTCTTCCCGCAGGAGACGCGGGCCCGCAGACAGGCGCAGAAGATGCTGGAGCTCATCCTGCAGAAGGAAGGGCTCCCCTTCCTCGGCTGGCGCGAGGTCCCCATCTGCCCGGAGATCCTGGGACAGACCGCCCTCTCCTGCATGCCCTGCATCCTGCAGTGCTTCGTGGGCCGGCCGGAGGACACACCGCAGGGCCTCCCCTTTGACCGCCGCCTCTATCTGGTCCGCCGCGAGTTCGAACAGTCCAACGACGACAGCTACGTCGTGAGCCTCTCGAGCCGGACGCTGGTCTATAAAGGAATGTTCCTTGTCGGGCAGCTCCGCGGCTTCTACCGGGATCTGCAGTCCGAAGACTTCGTCTCCGCCATCGCCATGGTCCATTCCCGCTTTTCCACCAACACCAGCCCCAGCTGGGAGCGGGCGCATCCCAACCGCTTCCTGCTCCACAACGGCGAGATCAACACCATCCGCGGGAACGTGGACCGCATGCTGGCCCGGGAGGAGACCATGTCCTCCCCCGTGCTGCGCGGCAACATGGACCGCGTCTTCCCGGTGGTGAACGCGAGCGGCTCCGACTCCGCCATGCTGGACAACACCATCGAATTCCTCGTCATGAACGGCGTGCCGCTGCCGCTGGCGGTGATGATCGTCCTGCCGGAGCCCTGGAAGAACGACCAGGCCATGAGCCGCGGCCGCCGGGATCTCTACCGTTATTATGCCACCATGATGGAGCCCTGGGACGGCCCCGCCTCCATCCTCTTCTCCGACGGCGTGCTTGTGGGCGCGGTGCTGGACCGCAACGGCCTCAGGCCTTCCCGCTACTATCTGACCGACGACGACCGTCTCATCCTCTCCTCCGAGGTGGGCGTGCTCGACATCGACGAATCGCACGTCATCCGCAAAGAGCGCCTGCGCCCCGGCAAGATGCTCCTGATCGACACCGCCGCCGGCCGCCTGTTAGAGGATGAAGAGATCAAGGAGCACTACGCCGCCCGGCAGCCCTACGGCGAATGGCTGGATCAGAATCTGGTCCGCCTTTCGGACCTCAGCGCGCCCAACGCGCAGATGCCCTCCCATTCGCAGGAGATGCGGGACAAGCTCTACCGCGCCTTCGGCTACACCCACGAGCAGGTGAAGGACGCCATCCTTCCCATGGCCCGCACGGGTCAGGAGGCGACCGCCGCCATGGGCTCCGACGTCCCGCTGGCCGTGCTCAGCCAGCGCTATCCGCCGCTCTTCGATTACTTCAAGCAGCAGTTCGCGCAGGTGACGAACCCGCCCATCGACGCCATCCGCGAAGAGTGCGTCACGGACACCACGGTCTATCTGGGCCGCGACGGCAATCTGCTGGAGGAGACCCCGGAGAACTGCCGCGTGCTGCAGATCAACAATCCCATCCTCACCCGCATGGACCTCATGAAGATCCGGCATATGCAGCGGGAGGGCTTCCACGTGAAGACCGTCTCCCTGCTCTACTATAAAAACACGCCGCTGGAGCGCGCCGTGGAGCGCCTCTTCATCGCCTGCGACAAGGCCTACAAGCAGGGCGCGAACATCGTCATCCTCTCCGACCGCGGGGTGGATGAGAACCACGTGGCCATCCCCTCCTTCCTGGCCGTCTCCGCCATGGAGCAATATCTCGTCCGCACGAAGAAGCGCACCGCCGTCTCCATCATCCTCGAGAGCGCGGAGCCCCGCGACGTGCATCACTTCGCCCTGCTCCTCGGCTACGGCGCCCGGGCCATCTGCCCCTATCTGGCGCACGAGTGCATCGAGGAATGCATCGAGCTGGGGCTCCTGGACAAGGACGTCCACGCCGCCGTCGACGCCTACAACAGCGCCGTCCTGCACGGCATCGTGAAGATCGCCGCCAAGATGGGCGTCTCCACGCTGCAGTCCTACCAGTCCGCGCAGATCTTCGAGGCTGTCGGCATCCGGCAGGACGTGATCGACAAGTACTTCACGCACACCGTCAGCCGCGTGGGCGGCATCGGCCTTGCGGAGATGGGCGCCGCGGTGGAATACCACCACAGCCACGCCTTCGATCCCCTGGGGCTCGGCGTGGACACCCGCCTGGACAGCGTGGGCTTCCACAAGCTGCGCGAAGGCGACCGCAGCGAGAAGCACCTCTTCGACGCGGAGAGCATCGTCACGCTGCAGGAGGCGGTGCGGGAAGGCGATCTCGACAAGTTCCTCTCCTATTCGAAGCGGATCAACGAGGAGCGCGCCCCGCAGACCCTGCGCGGCCTTTTGGACTTCGACTGGCCCGCCGACGGCGGCATCCCGCTGGACGAGGTGGAGCCGGCCGAGAGCATCGTGAAGCGCTTTAAGACCGGCGCCATGAGCTACGGCTCCATCTCGCAGGAGGCGCACGAATGCCTCGCGGTCGCCATGAACCGGCTGGGCGGCAAATCCAACTCCGGCGAGGGCGGCGAAAGCCCGGAGCGCCTCGGCACCGAGAAGAACAGCGCCATCAAGCAGGTCGCCTCCGGACGCTTCGGCGTGACCAGCGAATACCTCTGCTCGGCAAAGGAGATCCAGATCAAAATGGCGCAGGGCGCAAAGCCCGGCGAGGGCGGACATCTGCCCGGCAAAAAAGTCTATCCTTGGATCGCGAAGACCCGTTATTCCACGCCCGGCGTGAGCCTCATCAGCCCGCCGCCGCACCACGATATCTATTCGATCGAGGATCTGGCGCAGCTCATCTATGACCTGAAGAACGCCAACCGTGA
>JAEELK010000201.1 GCA_016282655.1 Bacillota bacterium
ACGGAACCCATCGTGACGACGCTGAAATAAATACGGCGGAAAGGAGAGGGCCTATGGATATCCGAACCAGGCTGAAGGAGGGCAATCGAAGGTACAGGGAGACGGCCGACGCCGCGCGGCGGATGGACACCGCCCTGAACGGACAGCATCCCTACGCCATCGTGGTCTGCTGCTCCGATTCCCGGGTGATCCCGGAGGAGATCTTCCAGGCCGGCGTCGGCGACCTGTTTGTCGTCCGCGTGGCGGGGAACGTGCTGGACAACCACCAGCTGGGCAGCATCGAATACGCCGCCGGGCATCTGCATTGCAACCATATCCTGGTGCTGGGCCATACGGGCTGCGGCGCGGTCCATGCCGCCCTGACCGGCGGGGGCGAGGGGTTCGTCTCCTTCATCACCGAGGACATTTTGGCGGCTGTGGGCATGGAGCGGGATGAGCAGAAGGCCTGCCGTCTGAACGTGCGCCACGGGGTGGAACGGCTGAAGCAGGCGTTTTCGACCCATCCCGAGGCCGGGACCGCCGTCGTGGAGGGCGCTATCTACGATATCCTCAGCGGCGAAGTCCGCTGGCTGGACGAAACGGACCAGTGAGGAGGCGCGGATCATGAAATCGCTGCTGATCAAGGACACCACCCGGGAGGAACGGGAGAGGATCGTGCACCAGGCCCTGTGGGGCGCCTGCGGGGTCGAGTGCGAATTCTGTTCGGGCTGCGACAACCGAGGCGGCGGCCGGATCGAAAGCATCTACCAGCCCTATATCGACGGCCTCAAGGAGCTTAGCGAGATCAACGCCGAATATCGCGCCCCCTTCGTGCGGTGAGCGGGCGCTTACGGTCAAAAACGCAGGGAAAGCGTCAGAGGAGAACAGCATGAACGAGTTGTCTGCCGTAATACAGGCGGTGTGCATCAGTGAAAGGAAAGGCGAACAAAAGCATCCGGTGGAGCGGGTACATCTGCGCCCGGCTCACGGGATCGACGGCGACGCCCATGCAGGGAACTGGCATCGGCAGGTCAGCATGCTGGGACAGGAGAGCGTCGATAAGCTCCGGGGGCGGATCAGCCTCTCGCTGTTTCCCGGCGCCTTTGCCGAAAACATCCTCACCAAAGGCTTGCTCCTCTATGATCTGCCTGTGGGGACCAGGCTTCGGGTGGGGACGGCGCTGTGCGAGATCACGCAGATCGGCAAGGAATGCCATGAGGACTGTGCCATCCGCCGACAGGCCGGGGATTGCGTCATGCCCCGGGAAGGGATATTTCTCATCGTTTTAGAGGAGGGAGATGCCGGGGCCGGGGACAGGGTCACTATCGAAGCACGCCGGGAGGCGAAAGACGACGTATGCAGGATGCGAAACCCATAAAAAATGACCGCCGGGATCCTGGCCCACGTGGACGCGGGGAAGACCACCCTGTCCGAAGCGCTGCTGTATCGGGCCGGGGCGCTGCGCAAGCTGGGGCGGGGGAGGGAGGTCCCTCCTGTAAAAACAAAGGCTCTCCGTCGGCCTTGCAGCCTTGGGAGAGCCCTTTGCAGATTATCCGGTTTTTAGAGATCGACGCGAGAGGTCAGCGCATGTAGGGACGATACTCGCCGATGGTCTTGATATCGCAGCGGGCGATGGTCTCCTCGGTGGGCTCCTGCCCAAGGCCGGGCAGATCGGGCACCTTGTAGCGACCGTTCACAGGCTGCCAATCGTACTTGCAGGTGGCGCGGCTCGCGGGATTGAGGGCGCGCTGATGATGCTCGTGGATCAGGAAGTTCGGGATCGCCGCTTCGATCTGCAGCGCCGCCGCCTTGGAGATGGGGCTGCCGCAGACATGGATCTGCACGGCGGCGTCATAGGTCCACGCCATATCGCAGATCTTCTTGGCTTCCGTCAGACCGCCGCAGAGGCAGAGGTCGGGCTGGATCACGTCGATCAGGCGCTTCTCGAAGAAGGGACGATAGCCCTGGCGGGTGTAGATGCGCTCGCCGGTGGCGATGGGGATGCTGGTTTTCTGCTTGATCTGCGCAAAGCTCTCAACGTTCAGCGGATGCACGGGCTCCTCGTAATAGAAGATGCGCAGGTCCTTCAAAGCCTCGGCGATCTGGATCGCCGCGATGGTGTCGGTGTTGGAGTGCATCTCGATGATGATGTCCATGTCATCGCCGCCGGCCTCACGCATGGCAGCCACGCGGTTGTAGACGGTATCGATCACTTCTTTCTTCAACGGACCGGTGATCTTCCAATCGCCTTCGCCGGGCGTATACACTTTGCCGTTGGCACGGCGGGGGCTGTGATAGATCGGGTCGACCTTGATCGCGTCGTAGCCTTCTTCCACCACACGGTGGGTCACTTCCGCGTACTCCTCGGGCTCGACCAGGACCTGATTCTTGATCTCGGTGCCCCAGTTGAACTGCAGCTGGCTCGCATAGGTCCGCAGATTATCGTTGCACTTGCCGCCGAGCAGCTGATAGATCGGCACGCCCAGAGCCTTGCCCTTGATGTCCAGCAGGGCGATATCGATGGCGCTCATACCGGCGAATACCACGGTGCCGCCGCCCATGCCCCAGAAGGTCTTGCGGAAGATCTTTTCCCAGATCTTCTCGATGTTCATCGGATCCTCGCCGATGATCACCTCGGCGAAATCCTGCACCATGCCAAGGCCCGCGCGCCAGCCCTTGCCATACGCAAGGCCCGCTTCGCCCCAGCCGCTGATGCCTTCATCGGTATTGATGCGCACAAGGACCGGGGACCAGGCGCCGCGAGACGAACCCGCATTTCCGCTCGGCATCTGCATACAGTCGACGCTGACGATTTTCATAAGCAACCACTCCTTTATATTTTTTTGCACTCGAAAAAGAGAAAACAAAACCGTTTGCCCACTTCGACCTACATATACATAATACCTGATTTCATCGATCACAACAATTATGCATTAACAAACGATTATTATTGTTTGAGCTAAAACCGCACGGACGTATTGCAGGATCGAGCCGTCGATCCTGCAAAAAGCCTGACGACGTCTGATTTTTTTGTTTCCGTTGCCAATGGCCGGGAAGCCCATGACCGTTGACCCGGCAGGGACGAGCGGCGCGATGCGCATTTCCGCATTATCATTATAAAAACAGATAAAACGGATAAAACATTAGATTAGACAATATGATAAAGCGTTATCAATTTAAGATAAACAAATTGTTTGCCGCAGCAAAACGGTCGCACTGTAAACTCATATTTTTTTCACAGCTCAAAACGATATAATGTATAAGGAATGTACTAATTTCGTGTTTTCCCAACAAATGAAAGGAGGAGAAGGTTTATTATGGCAGTATTCACCTTCGAGCGGAAGGGTCCCATCGCGGTCTTTACGCTCAACCGTCCCGAGAAGTACAATGCGATCACCCCTGATTTGATGCGGGAGATGGAAAGCAACCTGATGGAGTTCATGGAGGACCCCGAGCTGCGCGTTGGCATCGTCACCGGCGCCGGCCCCAAGGCTTTCTGTTCCGGTGCGGACATCGTCGAGTGGCTTCCCTTTGTCAAGTCGACGGCTGATCGCCCCTGGCGCATCCCCAACACGCCGATGCGCGGCATGTACGTGACCAAGCCCCTCATCGCTGCGGTGAACGGCGTTGCGTTCGGCGGCGGCGCGGAGATCGCGCTTGCCTGCGATTTCAGGATCGCTGCGGAGAACGCCGCGTTCCGGTTCCCTGAGCCCAGCCTCGGCATTCTGCCTCGCCTGGGCGGCACCCAGCGTCTGCCCCGTCTGATCGGACAGGGCCGCGCGATGGAAATACTGTTGACCAACGCCAAGGTCGACGCCCAGAAGGCGCTCGAGCTCGGCATCGTCACGCAGGTCGTCCCTCAGGATCAGCTGATGGATGCCGCGTTCGCGCTCGCTGAAAAGATCTGTAAACTCGCTCCTCTGGCTGTCAACGCGATCAAGCGCTGCGTCGTTGAGGGCGGCGAAATGTCTCTGCAGGACGGCCTCGCTCTCGAGAACCGTCTTGGCATGGAGCTGTATCAAACCGAAGACTATGAAGAGGGCAGAGCCGCTTTCCGTGAGAAGCGGCCCGCCGTCTTTAAAGGTAAATAACAACCAAAGAGTATGGTGGGCATTTGCCCGGAAAGGAGTTCTCATTCATGCAAGCATTGGAAGGACTGAAAGTTGTTGAAGTAGGTAACATTATTGCCGGCCCCTGGTGCGGCAGTATGCTCGCTGACTTCGGCGCGACCGTCATCAAGGTCGAACCCCCCAAGGGCGGCGACTTGATCCGCAACATGGGCCGCATCAAGGAGATGTGGTACGCTGTTGAAGGCCGCAACAAGAAAAACGTGACCCTCGACCTGAAGGCCCCCAAGGGGAAGGAGATCCTCTGGAAGCTGATCGAGGACGCCGATGTTCTGATCCAGAACTTCCGCCCCGGCGCTTTTGATCGTCTCGGCTTCACCTGGGAAGAGATCCACAAGCGCAATCCGCGGTTGGTCTACACCGTCGCTTCCGGCTACGGCACCACTGGTCCGTATGCGCCCAAGCCCGGTTTCGACCGCATGGGCCTCGCGCTGGGCGGCTTCCTCGAAGTGTCCGGTTATCCGGATTCTCCTCCGGTAAAGCCCGGCATCTCCGTCGCTGACTTCTACACCGCCATGTTCAGCTGCATCGCCGTCATGTTCGCAATCTATAACCGCGACGTGGTCGGCACCGGTGAAGGCCAGATGATCGATTGCTGCCTTACCGAGTCTACCCTCCGTCTGCAGGAGAGCATCATCGCCGAGTACTCCTACGACGGCACCATCCGTACCCGTATCGGCAACGGCACGCTGGTCACCTGCCCCTCCGGCCACTTCCTCACCAAGGATGGCAAGTACGTGGCCCTGTCCATCTCCGGCGACAAGCTGTTCAAGACCTGCATGGAGAAGATGGAGCGTCTCGACATGAGAGACAATCCCGACTATCAGACCGGTATCGGCCGCACCGCGCACCGCGACGAGATCAATGCCGAGTTCGCTAAGTGGGCGCTCTCTCACACCATCGATGAGTGCCTCCAGATCCTCGGCGACGACATCCCCGCCTGCCGCATCTACAACGTGGAAGATATCATGAAGGATCCGCAGTTCAAGTTCCGCAACGATATCATCGACGTGGATACGCCCTTCGACTTCGGCAAGATCAAGATGCAGGCCGTCGTTCCCAAGATGCTCGGCACGCCCGGCGAAGTCAAGTGGTCCGGCCAGAAGCTCGGCCACTTCAACAAGGAGATCTACGGCGACATGCTCGGCTATTCCGATGAGGAACTGGCCCAGCTGAAGGCTGACGGCGTCATCTGATCTCCCGTGATCTGAAAAAGCAAAAGGAAAGCGTAAGACATGTATACTTTGGGAATTGACATCGGCTCGACCGCCTGCAAGTGCATCATCCTCAGCGATGGCAAAGAGATCGCCGGCAAGGGGCTCTACCCTCTCGGCACCGGTACCATCGGTCCAAAGATGGTCTTTGAGTCCGCGCTCAAGGATGCTGGGCTGACCCGCGAGGATATCCACACCGTTCTGGCGACCGGATACGGCCGTTTCCAGTTCGACGGTGCTGACTCTCAGAAGAGCGAGATGACCTGCCATGCCACGGGCATCCATTTCCTGATGCCCTCCGCCCGCACGATCGTCGATATCGGCGGGCAGGATATCAAGGCACTGCGCCTTGACGCCCAGGGCCGTCTGGACAACTTCGTGATGAACGACAAATGCGCTGCCGGCACCGGCCGCTTCCTCGACGTCATGGCGGGCGTTTTGAACGTCAAGACGTACGAGCTGGGGCCGATCTCCGACGACGCCCAATCCGTGGTCAGCATCAGCAGCACCTGCACGGTGTTCGCTGAGAGCGAGGTCATTTCCCTGCTTTCCAACAACGTGAGGATCCCCGATCTGGTCGCGGGCATCCATGCCTCAGTGGCAGGCCGCGTGGCCGCGCTCGTTTTCCGCAACGGCATCGTGCCGGATGTGACCATGAGCGGCGGCGTCGCCCTGAACCACGGCATGGTCCGCGCCCTTTCGGCGGAACTCAAGACCCCTATCACCGTTCATCCCCTCTGCCAGTACGCGGGAGCGCTGGGTGCAGCGCTCATCGCGTACCGCGAGGCGACGAAATAGAACGCTATCGGCTTTTCGCCGATCGGCACTGATTTTGAGAGGAGGAATTTCTTTTGGCTGAAGCAACACCCACCCCCGCACCTGCGAAACCAAAGCGCCCGCTGCCCCTTTCCCGGCAGATGGTAAATGCACAAACCGCCAAAGCGTATGAAGATGCCTGGAAGGCTGCCGAAGAGGGGAAACCCATCGGCTGGTCCACCGCCATCTTCTGCCAGGAGATCTGCGAAGTCTTCGATATCCCAATTCTCTATCCGGAGAACAACTGCGCCACCCTGTCCGCCCGTCACATCGGCGATCCCTACATCGCCCATGCTGAAGGCGAGCTGGCGTACCCCATCAACATCTGCTCCTACTCCCGCTTGAACATCGGCTATGCCGACACCCTGCTCAAGCACCCCGAGCAGATCCCCCATGAGGCGCCGTATCTGCCGCGTCCCACGTTCCTGCTTCTCACCAACAACAGCTGCACCCAGCTGATGAAGTGGTATGAACAGCTGTCCGAGATGTTCGATATCCCCATCTTCTTCATGGACACGCTCTTCAACTACTATGAGGAGGAGCCCAAGCCCCACAAGATCAAGTACGTCCGCAGCCAGATCGAGAACTACATCAAGAACATGGAGAAGTTCCTGGGCCGGAAGTTTGACTGGGAGAAGTTCGAAGAAGTCCAGAAGATCTCTCAGGAGAACTGCCGCCTCTTCGACGAGATCGTAGCTCTGAACCAGCGGAAGCCCGCCCCCATGAGCGGCTTTGATCTGTTCAACTACATGTCCTGCCTGGTCATTTGCCGCGGCAAGCGTTCCACCACCGAGATCTTCAAGCAGCTCAAGAAGGAAGTGGAAGAGCATATCGCCAACAACACCTCCACGTTCCCGGCTGAAGAGAAGTATCGTGTCCACTGGGAAGGCATCGCGTGCTGGCCGAACCTGGGCTACAACCTGAAGACGCTGAAGAACTACAATGTGAACGCGGTCATGAACGGCTACGTGACGGCCTGGGACGTGCTCTACAACCCGGGCAACATGGACGAAATGGCCAAGGCCTACCAGTGCTCTTCGACCAACAGCTTCTCGACGCCCGCGATCATGGACAAACGCGTCGCTTCGATCAAGGATTATGGCTGCGATGGCATGCTGTGCCACGTCAACCGTTCCTGCAAGCTGATGACCTTCCACATTCACGTGGGACGTGAGATCGTCGACGAGAAGGCACACGTGCCGGTCGCCACGTTCGACGGCGACCAGTCCGATCCTCGTATCTTCAACGAGGCCCAGTTCGAGACGCGTCTCCAGGGCCTTGTGGAGATCATGAAGGAGAAAAAGGAGGAAGAAGCAAATGGCTGACCTGAAAGTTGTTCTCAATGAGCTGGCTGAAGTTGCGGCGCATCCTCGCCGTCAGCTCGACAAGTACCTCGCCGAGGGCCGCAAGGTCGTCGGATGCTTCCCCATCTATCTCCCCGAAGAGATCATCCATGCCGCAGGCTTCGTTCCCATGGGCATGTGGGGCGGCCAGATCACCCCGACCGTGGCCGGCAAGTACAACCCCATCTTCACCTGCTCCATCATGCGTTCCTGCCTGGAGTTCGGTATGACCGGCGTGTACAAGGGCCTTTCCGCCGTTGCGATGCCGATCCTGTGCGACACTTTCCGCGGTATGAGCGCCGGCTGGCGTCAGGGCGTGCCGGATATCCCCATCGCCACCATGATCCAGCCCCAGAACCGGGAGGATTCCGACGCCAAGGAGTTCCTGTATGACGAGTACAAGGAATTCATGAAGAAGCTGGCCGAGATCACCGGTACCGAAGAGCCCTCCGAGGAAGCCCTCACCGCCGCCATCGAGCTGTACAACGCTCATTCCGAAGCGATGATGGACTTCACCCGTCTGGCCAACGATCATCTCGACGTGATCACGCCCGTCGTTCGTCACGCCGTCATGAAGAGCGCCACCCTGATGGCCAAGGATGAGCATCTTGCCAAGATGAAGGAGCTGAACGCCGCGCTGGCCGCCGCTCCCAAGTACGTGTTCAAGGGCAAGAAGGTCGTCCTCAGCGGCATCACCGCCGAGCCAGACGAGTTCCTCAACATGTTCACCGAGAACGGCATCGCCGTTGTCGGCGACGATCTGGCTCAGGAGTCCCGTCTCTATCGTACCCTCATCCCCGCTGAGGGCAAGGATGCTCTCGATCGTCTGGCCGGCCAGTGGTTCCTGCGCCACGGCTGCTCCGTCGTCCACGAGACCTCCTTCACCCGCGGCAAGATGCTCGCTGACATGGCGAAGGCCGCTGGCGCCGAAGGCGTTGGTGTCTGCCTGATGCGGTTCTGCGACGTTGAAGAGTATGACTATCCCTTCATCGCCCGCGACGTTGAGGCTGCCGGCCTGCGCTGCCTGCTCCTGGAGATCGACCAGAGCACCCAGAACAACGAGCAGTCCCGCACGAAGCTCCAGAGCTTCGCAGAAATGGCGTAATAACGAATAGGGAGCATATATATATGGGTATCCTGTCAGATAAGTTGGCTGTTGTTCAATTGCCGAAGATGATGTTGGTCGAGCAGAACTTCCCAAGCGAAGAACTCAAGGCCGAACAGATCCCTGGCATTTTGGACCAGCAACTCTCGAAGGAAAAATACAGTTCTCTTATCAGGCCCGGCATGAAGATCGCCATCACTGCCGGAAGCCGTGGTATTGCGAACTTGACGCTGGTGCTTCGCTGTCTGGTCGACTATGTCCGGTCTCACGGGGCTGAACCATTTATCGTTGCCGCTATGGGAAGTCACGGCGGCGCGACTGATGAAGGTCAGATGGAAGTGCTCAGAGGGTTCGGCATTACCGAGGAGAATTGTGGCTGTCCTATCGTCTCTTCCATGGAGACGGTATACGTTGGGGACACCGACGACGGCCGGCCCGTATATATGGATAGTCATGCCGCCGCGGCCGATGGAATCATCGTTTGCAACCGTGTCAAACCTCATACCGCCTTTAGAGGCGAGTATGAGAG
>JAEELK010000202.1 GCA_016282655.1 Bacillota bacterium
AAATAAACTATCTATTGTTTCTTTTCATCAGTCACGGAAACGTGCAGCTTTTGCGGGCCGTTGGATCAGGAGGAAAAAGAAAATGAAAAAGCTATTGTCAGTCTGCGTGATGATCGCGCTGCTCTGCGTCATGGCGGGCTGCGGCGCCGGGGCCTCAAAACCGGCAGAGCAGGCGTCCGAGCCGGAGGAGGCGGCGGCCGACACGGCCGTGCTTTCGTCCGAGGCGGGCTGGTCTGTCAGCTATGACAGAGCGCTCTTCGACGTGACGAGCGAAGAGGGCGGCAGCACCTTCACCTACAAAGGCGATGCGGCGGGCGACTCGCATCTGAAGATCAGCCGCGTGGACGGCGCGATGCCGCAGGAGCTCCTCTATGAAAAGACCGCGGACTGGGGCGAAGAGCAGGTCCGCACGGAGGGATTCCTGGTCGGCACCGAAGATAAATGGAGCTACACCCGTACGCTGAACAGCGAAGAGGACGGTCTCTCCGTGGTCCGTCAGTACACCGCCGCGGAGTACAACGGCGGCAGCATCCTCTTTGAATTCGTACAGCATATGGACGGCGACGAAGCGCGGAACACCGCGGTCAGCGACGCCCTGGCCTCCGTCATCGACAGCATCCGCTACGAGAACTTCGAGCCGCAGACGGAGCTCAGCTACGTGCCGGGCACGTATCTGCAGCATCTCACGGAAGAATATGAAGGCGAGACCGTTGAAGTGACTTATTCCGTCACGCTCTCTCCGGACCACAGCGGCGTCATGTCGATCCAGGACAACATGGATCTGATCTGGGGCAGCTATCTGCTCTATTCCGTCACGGGCGGCTATGAATATGAATACACCGTGGAGGGAGACGCGCTTTATATCAACTTTGACGGCGAATGGAGCGAGTTCCGCAGGAGCCTGCCGGAATACCGCTATCCGGGCGACGACCCGGTCGCCGCGGCGGTCAGCGACTACCTGGTGAACAACTTCGCGAGCGATTTCGCGCCGGCGGACCTCGTGGTGCCCTCTTTCACGATCATCGCCACGGAGGAGCCGGGCGAGAACCAGGTGGACGTGATGGGCGATTATGAGATCACCTGTTTTGAAAAGCAGGGCGACAGCCTGCAGGCGGTCAGCGGCGGGCACTTCCCCGGCAAGGTCCATCTGGAGAAGAACGGCGACGCTTACGTGGCCACCGGCATGGACGTCTGCGTGGACGGCGCCAGATACGCGGAGAGCGCGCAGGAGATCTTCGGCGAGCATTATGAGACCTTCCAGAAGGTCTCCGCGGACAGCGCGGCAAGAGACGCGCTGCTCAAGCAGGCCGTTACGGATTATGTGAAGGCAAACGGGCTCAGCATCACGGAATACCAGTTCTACGGCGCGGAGCCGGTGGCCCTGGACTTGAATTAAACGGAGGATGAGACAGATGACGAAACAGAAGCAACTTTATGAAGGCAAGGCAAAAAAAGTTTATCAAACCGAGGACCCGGAGCTGCTGATCGTTTCCTATAAGGACGACGCCACGGCATTCAACGGCCTGAAGAAGGGCAGCATCGCCGGCAAGGGCGTCATCAACAATCAGATGAGCAACCTGCTCATGCAGATGCTGGAGAAGAACGGCATCCCCACGCATTTCGTGGAGGAGCTGAGCGAGCGCGAGACGCTCGTGAAGAGGGTCTCCATCGTGCCGCTGGAAGTGATCGTACGCAACATCTCCGCGGGATCCTTCGCCAAGCGCTACGGCGTGGAGGAGGGCATCGTCTTCGCCGCGCCCACCATCGAGTTCTCCTACAAGAACGATGAACTGGGCGACCCGCTGATCAACTCCTACCATGCCATCGCCCTGCGCCTGGCCAGCCCGGAGGAGATCGAGACCATCAAAAAATACTCCTTCGGCATCAACGAGCTGCTGAAGGCTTTCTGGAAAGAATGCGGCGTGACGCTGGTGGACTTCAAGCTGGAGTTCGGCCGCCTCTCCTCCGGCAGCATCGTCCTGGCCGACGAGATCAGCCCGGACACCTGCCGCCTCTGGGACAGCGAGACCGGCGAGAAGCTGGACAAGGACAGATTCCGCCGCGACCTCGGCGGCGTGGAGGACGCCTATCAGGAGATCATGAGGCGTCTCAGAGAACATATTAAGTAATATAGAAAAAAACGAAATGGAGGCGAAGCGGATGGCAAACTGCGCGATCGTCGGCGCCAACTGGGGCGACGAGGGAAAAGGCCGCATGGTAGACCTGCTTACGGAAGAATATGATGTCGTGGTCCGGTTTCAGGGCGGCGGAAACGCCGGCCATACGGTGATCAACGAGAAAGGAAAGTTCGCGCTGCATCTGCTGCCCTCCGGCATCTTTCACAAAGGCGTGGTCAACGTGCTGGGAAACGGCGTGGCCCTGGATCCGCAGAACCTGCTGGCGGAGATGCGCGAGCTCACGGCGCGCGGCGTGGCGGTCAGCCCGGAGAATCTGAAGATCAGCGACCGCGCCCCGCTGCTCCTGCCCTGGCACCGCGATCTGGACGAGCTGGAAGAAAAGCGTCTGGCGGACCGGAAGTTCGGCTCCACGAAGCAGGGCATCGCGCCTTTCTATTCGGACAAGTATCAGAAAAAGACCGTGCTCGCGGGCGAGCTCTTCTATCCCGAAGTCCTGCGTGCGCATCTTCGCGGCATCCTGGAGTGGAAGAACCTCATCCTGAGCAAGGTCTACGGCGCGACGCCCTACACGGAGGAGATGCTGGAGCGGTGGATCGCGGAGGCCGCGGAGCCGCTGAAGCCCTACATCTGCGACGTCGGCGCGTATCTTGCCGCCGCGCAGGCGGAGGGCAGGCAGATCCTCTTCGAGGCGCAGCTCGGCACGCTGCGCGACCTGGACTACGGCATCCATCCCTTCACCACCTCTTCCAACACGCTGGCCGCCTACGCGCCCATCGGCGCGGGCTTTCCCGGCGCGAAGGTCGAGCGGGTGGTGGCCGTGGCGAAGGCGTATTCCAGCTGCGTCGGGGAAGGCCCCTTCGTCTGCGAGCTCTTCGGAGAAGAGGCGGAAAAGCTGCGGGAAGCCGGCGCGGAGTACGGCGCCAAGACGGGACGGCCCCGCAGGGTCGGCCCGCTGGACCTGGTGGCGACCCGCTACGGCGTCGCCATGCAGGCGGCCACGGAAGTGGCGCTCACCAAGCTGGACGTGCTCGGCTATCTGGAGCGCATCCCGGTCTGCACGCACTATCTGATCCGCGGGGAAAAGCGCAGCGATTTTCCCTTCCCGGCGGCGCTGGCGGAGGCCAAGCCCTGCCTGGAATACTTTGAGGGCTGGCGCTGTGACATCTCCGGCGTGCGGCGCTGGGAGGATCTCCCGGCGGCGGCCAGAGCCTACGTGGAATACGTGGAAAAAGCCATAGACTGTCCCATTCCCTACGTCTCCGTCGGACCGGAGCGCGAAAGCATCATCCTCAGATAACAGACCCAGGAGGCTTCTTATGTCAGACAGATACGAATCGCCGTTTTCTTCCCGCTACGCGTCTCCTTATATGCTCGGGCTTTTCTCTCCGGACACGCGCTATCAGACCTGGCGCCGCCTCTGGGTGGCGCTGGCCAGAGCGGAGCGCGCGCTGGGCCTGCCGATCACGGAGGCGCAGGTCGCGGATCTGGAAGCGCATCTGACGGACATCGACTACGCCTGCGTCAGCGCGCGCGAAAAAGAAGTGCGCCACGACGTCATGGCCCACGTCTATGCCTACGGCAAGGCGGCGCCCTCCGCGGCCGGCATCATCCATCTGGGCGCGACCAGCTGCTACGTGACGGACAACGCGGACCTGATCCTCTACCGCGACGGCCTGCGCTATCTGCGCGGCGAGCTGCTGAAGGTCATCGCCAACCTGGCGTCCTTCGCGGAGCAGTACAAGGCCATGCCGACCCTTGGCTACACGCATTATCAGCCGGCCCAGCTGGTCACGGTGGGAAAGCGCGCCACGCTCTGGATGCAGGACTTCCTCTCGGACCTCGGCGAGATCGACTTCGCGCTGGAGAACATCAAGTTCCTCGGCTGCCGCGGCACCACGGGCACCGAGGCCAGCTTCGTGAGCCTCTTCGAGGGCGACGCGGAGAAGATCGCGGAGATGAACCGGCAGATCGCGGCGGAGTTCGGCTTCGCGGAATGCTTCGACGTCTGCGGGCAGACCTATCCCCGCAAGGTGGACAGCCGCATCCTGAACGCGCTCTCCTCGGTGGCGCAGAGCGCCTACCGCATGGCGAACGACATCCGCCTGCTGCAGCACGACCGTCAGGTGGAAGAGCCCTTCGAAAAGAATCAGATCGGTTCCTCCGCCATGGCATACAAGCGAAATCCCATGCGCAGCGAACGCATCTGCTCGCTGGCGCGCTACCTGATGGCAGACGCCATGAACGCGCCCATGACCGCCTCCACACAGTGGCTGGAGCGCACGCTGGACGACTCCGCCAACCGCCGCGTCTCCCTGCCGGAGGGCTTCCTCTGCGCGGACGCCATCCTGCGGCTGGCGCAGAACGTCACGGACGGCCTGCACGTGAACGAAAAGATCATCGAGCGGACCGTGCGGGAGTATCTGCCCTTCATCGCCACGGAGAATCTGATGATGGAAGCGGTGAAGCGGGGCGGAGACCGGCAGCAGATCCACGAGATCATCCGCCGCTGCTCCATGGAAGCTTCGGCCCGCATGAAGCAGGGCGAGGACTGCGACCTCCTGGCCAGGCTGGCCGCGGAGCCGGCCTTCGGCCTCACGGAAGCGGAGATGAACGAACTGCTGGAGCCCGCGCGCTACATCGGCAGATGCCCCGCGCAGGTGGACGCCTTCCTGGCGAAGGTGCGCCCGCTGCTGGCGGACGCGGCGCCGGAGTCCGCCGAGATCGACCTCTAAGGCTGCACAAAGCGATAAGAGAAAAAAAGAGAAGCCCTGCCGCGTTCGCGGCAGGGCCTTTTTGTCGGGAAAAAGAAGAATGCCCGAGGGCAGAAGGCTCAGACGCGCTCCGCGGGCTGCGTCAGAAGGGCCTGCAGGGCGGCGCTCCCCGCTTCGCGCTCCGCCGCGTTGCTGCTCTTGTTCAGGTACTCCCAGAGCGCCTCGTAGAGCGTCCGCTCCTTGATGGCGAAATAGCTGGCGGGCAGCTCCAGCGGGAGGATGAGGGCGCCGGCGGATTCCTTGCAGTAGATGAGAGCCTGCCCCGGGAGGCTGCTCGAGACGACGGCGAGGCCGTCTCCGGGCTCGTTCATGAGCCACTGCAGTTCGGCGCAGAGATGCGCGCGGCTCTCGCCACGGCAGGTCCGCAAAAGCGGACGGCAGATCTGCAGCAGATCGGAGAAGAGCATCTCGTTGGC
>JAEELK010000203.1 GCA_016282655.1 Bacillota bacterium
AGATTGCGGACCGCCTGCGTGGAGAGCGGCGTTCCCAAACGGCTCAGAAAGAGGCACTCCTCGTCGGTGCTCGGGCATTCACTGCGCAGCGCGAGATAATGACAGAGCAGATTCGGCACTTCCCGATCGCCGAGATAGAGCTGCCGCTCCTTTTGTCCTTTGCCGCGGACGCGCAGGGAGAGATCCTGCAGAGAAAGATCAGAGATGCGCAGGACGCAGAGCTCACCGACCCGCAGCCCGCAGGCAAAGAGCAGCTCCAGAATGGTCACGTTGCGAAGCGCCTGAAAAAGCAGGCTGCCGGGAAGCAAGGGCGGCCTCTTTTCCGGCGGGAGCGCGCAGCTCTCACCGGCTGCCGAAAACGTCCCCTCCAGGTCTCGATATGCTTCCGCGAGGATCTTTGCGACTTCACGCAGTGAAAGGCTTGCGGGCAGACGCCGGGGCTCCCGCAGCTGATAGCGAAAGTCTAGAAACGGATTCTGCGCGAGCAGGCCTTCTTCCGCCAGAAAGCGAAAGAAAGAGCGCAGGCAGGCCAGACGGCGCCGCACGGTCTTGACCGCGTAGCGGCTGTTGAGGTCCTCCGCAAAATCAAAGAGGACTTTGCGGTCCACTGCGTTCAGGATTTGGATCCGCTGCGCCTGCAGGAACTGTTCGAAGTCCTGCAGGTCAAAACGATATGCCCGCAGAGTTTGAGGGGAGCGGCGGAAGCGATGCTCACAGGCCTTGAGAAAGAGCTGGCAGTAGTAGCGGTTGGAATTCATGACGATACCTCCTTACAAGCGAGAAATCGGCCGCGGCAGAAGGCCGCGGCCGCAGGAACAAAGCAGAATTGTAGTGTTTTTGTGGGATAATGAGAATAGGGAACGTAATGAAACGAAAGAGTTTGTGATTTCGTTCGAAGAGGAGAAAAAAAGAGCTCCGAAAGGGATCGGAGCTCGGAGAAGTTTGGCTTAAATATACCCTTTGCTGCTCAGGAACTGCTGGATCGTTTCCTTCGTCTCCAGGACGCGGTTGGCGTAGGTGGTGCGGTAATGGCCGCGGCTCACGGCGCCGCCGCCCTGGTTGTATGCGGAAAGGGCGAGGATCTCGCTGCCGAAGTTCTGCAGATGCTGGGCGATGTACCAGCTGCCGAACTCGATGTTCTTGTGCGCGTCGAAGAGATCCGCCTCGCTGAGCTCGTAGCGGGCGCCGGTGCTGAGCATGATCTGCATGATGCCTGTGGCGCCCTGTCTGTTCTGCAGGCCCGCCTGGAAGCTGCTCTCGCGCTGCGCAAGCGCCATGAGCAGCGTCGTTTCGATCTGGTTCACGTCCGCCTCATGCTTGAAGAGGAAGACGAGCTCCTCCGCGGCGGCGCGGCTGAGGCTGCGGTTGACGGAGAGGATATAATCCGTCAGACCGCGGTTGTAATCAGACTCCGCGCTGTCCCAGAGCGAGGAGGCTTCCACCTCGGGATCGGTGCTGATGTAGACGCCGGAATACTCGTCGTAATAGGCGCTCCAGCCGCAGACGGCGTTATCCGTGAAGAGGCGCAGCGGCAGATAGAACACGCCGTCGCGATGCAGGACGGAGAAAGCCGCTTCGTCATAGCGCAGCGAGCTGTTCCAGAGCGAGAGGTCGCCGCGCAGCGTGAGGATCTGCAGCGCGCTTTCCAGCAGGGTCGGGCTCTGTTCCGGATCCTGCAGGCTCTCCAGATACTCCTTGGCGGGATCGCTCTCCCAGATGACGGTCCAGTCGTCGGAATCCATGGCGATCAGGTGCTCCAGGTTGTTCTTCACCGTGCGGCTGCTGAGGTCGCGGCGGCTCGGATCCACGGGCTCGATGCAGATATAGTGCTTCGAAGCGTCACCGCTGACGCGGATGCCCAGCATGGCGCAGAGCTCCTCGCTGAGCGGGAGATAGGTATAGTTGCGGTAGAGCAGCACGGGATCTTCCAGGTAGTAGTTCTTGAAAGAGGTGCCGTTGATGTTGATGTTGCGCAGGAAGTAGCTGCACTGCACCGCCTGCGGGGCAGGCGGCTCGGCTTCGTCGCCGAAGACCGGCAGGGCTGTAAAAAGCAGGAGCAGCGCCAGCGCGCAGCCGAATAGTCGATGGATCTGTTTTCGCATGATGAGGACCTGTCTTAGATCTGGTGGATGTCCAGCTGCGGGAAGGGGATCTCCGCGCCGGCGGACTCCAGCGCGTCCTTCATGCCGTTGTTCATGTAGAAGAAGGCATCCCAGTAGTCGGAGGTGTTGCACCAGCCGCGGAAGTTGAGCATCACGGCCGAGTCGGCATAGTCCAGCACGTTGCAGACCGCCGCGGGCGTATCGAGGAAGAGCCCGCTTCTGGCGGAGAGGTCGAGCAGGGCCTTCTTTGCGGCGTCCAGATTCGAATGGTAGGAAACACCGATGGTCAGGTCGACGCGGCGGGTGGCCTGTCTCGTGGCGTTGGTGATGGTGTTGCTCGTGAGCTGGCTGTTGGGGATGTTCACCGTCTTGTTGTCGATGGTGAGGATGGTGGTATGGAGCAGGTCGATGCTGTCCACCACGCCCTCGCTGCCGGCGCAGATGATGTAGTCGCCGCGGACGAAGGGACGCGTGCACATGATGAGGATGCCGCTGGCCAGGTTGGAGAGGCTGTCCTTCAGACCCAGGGCGACGGCGGCGCCGCAGGCCGCGAAGACCGTCAGGAAGGAGGTGGCGTCCACACCGAGCTTTCTGCAGACCTCCAGAAGCACGAGGATCCAGAGGACGATCTTGGTGGCCTTCAGGATGACGCCGTGCAGCATGGGGTCGACCTTGGAGCTCTGGCGGTCCAGAAGCTTGCGCTCCACCTTCAGGACGGCGGAGACGAGGATGGCGCCGACGATCAGTACGATGACGGCCGGGAGCAATGTCTTCAGCAAGAATTCGAGGCTGAGATCTTTCCAGTTCATTACGGAACTCCTTTCCGCCCGGCGCGGGCCGCCGTTTGCGGCGCTGCAGGGCGTTGCATGTGAAGGGGACGGGGCCCCTCGAATGGACATATTGCGGGGCAAAAGCCCCCAGGGCAGACAGTATATCACAGATCACGGACTTTGACAAATCCTGCGGAATCTTGCTTGCCTTTTCCCGCCGCAGGCGATAAGATGAACTGTATTGCAGCTGCTTCGGCACGCAGGACGAGCGTTCCGCGGCGCGGGCGGCACGGACTTGTTCCGGAGACGCTCTCGCTCTGCGAAGAACGCAGCGGTACTAAGCTCCCGGCCGTTATAGGCGGCCGGATCGCTAAGTGCCGGCGTTCTTCGACGCTCCATCACAAGCCCGTGCCGCCCGCGCCGCTCAACAGCACGACAAAGCGAAAGCGAGATCCGATGAAGCAATCTATTTATATGAGATACATCAAGCGTCTGCTGGACATCCTCTGCGCGCTCGCCGCGATGATCCTGTTCTGCTGGCTTTATGCGCTCATCGCGATCCTCGTGCGCACGAAGCTGGGCTCCCCGGTCATTTTCAAGCAGCCGCGCCCGGGCAAGGTCGGCAGAGACGGAAAAGAAACGATCTTCTACCTGTATAAATTCCGCAGCATGACGAACGAGCGGGATGAGAACGGCAAACTGCTGCCGGACGAGAAACGCCTGACCCGCTTTGGGCAGAAGCTCCGCGACACCTCGCTGGACGAGCTGCCGGAGGCCTGGAACATCCTGCGGGGAGACATGAGCCTCATCGGGCCGCGCCCGCAGCTCGTGCGCGATATGGTCTTCATGACGAAAGAACAGCGCCGCCGGCATCTGGTCCGCCCGGGCCTCTCCGGCCTGGCGCAGATCAACGGCCGCAACGGCATCCCCTGGGAGAAGAAGCTGGACTACGATCTGGAATACCTGGAAAACGCAGGTTTTGCCGAGGACCTCAAGATCACCCTCACCACCGTCGTGAAGGTCTTCAAGACCGAGTCCATCAGCTGGGAAGGCGGGCCCACGGGCGAGGACTTCGGCGACTATCTGCTGCGCACCGGCAAGATCACGGAAGAGGAATACCGCGCCGGGCAGGAAGAAGCCCTGCGGCTGCTGGCCGAACGCGCGGCGCATTAGATAATCTGTGGATGAAAAAAAGATCATGAGCATGCCGATGTGAGACCCTCTGGGGAGCCGGTTCTTAACGAAAGCGAGCGCTGAGCGAAGCTTGAGTTTAGAACCGCTGCGGGGCCCCAGCGGAGCGAGAGCGTGTCGAACATGGTATGCTCATGATCTTTTTGATTTAAGCTGGTCTTTCAGCCCCGGCGGAGCGCCGGGGCTTTGCTTTTAGATCCGTACGAGCTCGTATTCCCGCGTGCCGAGGCCGATCTTCACCGCGTGATCCAGCCCGGCTTCCCAGTCCGTGTCCGGATGCATGAGATGGAAGACGTCCGGGTCCTTTTTTCCCTGCGCGAGGCGCTTGCCGGCGAAGCTGTTGTCGATGACGGGCTGCGCGTTCACGGCGTCCACGCAGGCCTGGTCGACGGCCACGGGGTCGAAGCCCGCGAAGATGCCGACGTCCGGCACCACGGGAACGTCGTTGCCCGGATCGCAGTCGCAGAGCGGCGACACGTCCATCACAAGGCTGATGTGGAAGGCGGGCTTGCCGCCAATGGCAGCCTTGCTGTATTCGGCGATCTTGCAGTTCAGCGCCGTGCTGGCTTCGTCCCACTGGCAGTCCACAGCGCCCTTG
>JAEELK010000204.1 GCA_016282655.1 Bacillota bacterium
AAGGAGGATCTCCTCCATGTGCAGGGCGGCCGGATCGCCTTCGTAGGCCGCCCGGAGATCCGTCGACAGGACGCGGCGGATCTCCGGCAGGGCCTCCATGAGCCCAAGCGTGATCTCCTCCGCCTTTTCGCGGCAGTGATCGCAGCCGCTGCGCTCCTCAAGGGTGCAGGCGTTGTGGAAGACGTCCTGTAGGATGCCGCAGAGGGAGATCGAGGCGTGGTTCAGACGGTCCGCCACCATGTTGTTCAGGTATTCCGGATCCTCCGGATGATTCTCGTAGATGCTGGGAAAAAGGGCTGCCTTCAGATCGTCCAGCAGGGAGACGACGCGGCTCCGCATGCCGAAACCTGCCAGGCTGTTGTCCAGGACGTCGCTCTGATTGATGGCCACCAGACGGTCCGCGACCTCGTGGGAGGAACCGCGCAGCCAATGATACAATGCCATGGGACTGCTCCTTTCAATGAACTGCTTTGCGCAGAGGAATTACCCTTTATTTTATCACAGCGCGGCGGGGCATACAATCGCGCTTTTGCGGGGACGGCGCGGCGCAAGGGGCCCGCGCGGGGGCAGAGGCGGCCGGGACCCTCACATACTTTTCAGAAAATTTCGGAAAATGCTTGACGCTTTTCGCGCCGCTTGCTATACTATCGTATATCGTTCACCAACGGCGGTCCGTCTTGGCACAAAGGACGGCCGCTTTGTTTGTAAAGAAAAAACCGGGCACGGCCCGTAGAAGCAGGAGCGAATCGAGAATGAGAGAGATCAGAAAATCAGAAAAGCTGAACGGTGTTTCCTATGACGTGCGCGGCCCCGTGCTGGATGCCGCCATGAAGCTGGAGGCCGAAGGAGAGAAGATCCTGAAGCTGAACGTTGGAAACCCGGGCGCTTTCGCCTTCAACGCGCCGGACTCCGTGCTGCACGCCGTCAGCGATAACATCATCCGCTCCCAGGGCTATTCGGATTCCAAGGGACAGATCGACGGCCGCGAAGCCATCGCCGCCTATGCCAAAGAGAAGGGCATCGAAGGTGTGCGCGTGGAAGACGTCTACACCGGAAACGGCGTCAGCGAACTGATCATGACCTGCATGCAGGCGCTGCTGAACCCCGGCGACGAGATCCTGATCCCGGCGCCGGACTATCCGCTCTGGACCGGCGCGGCCAAGCTGGCCGGCGGCACGCCCGTGCACTACATCTGCGACGAGTCCTCCGACTGGATGCCGGACATGGCGGACATGCGGAGCAAGGTCACGGCCAAGACCAAGGCCATCGTCATCATCAACCCGAACAACCCCACGGGCGCCATCTACGGCGTGGACATCCTGCAGCAGATCGTGGACCTGGCCAGAGAGCACGATCTGATCATCTTCTCCGACGAGATCTACGACCGCCTGCTCATGGACGGCCTCACGCACACCTCCATCGCTTCCCTGGCGCCGGACCTCTTCGTGGTCACCATGAACGGCCTCTCCAAGTCGCACATGATCGCGGGCTTCCGCATCGGCTGGATGTGCCTCTCGGGCAACAAGGCCATCGCGCAGGACTACATCGCGGGCCTGAACCTGCTCTCCTCCATGCGCCTCTGCTCCAACGTGCCGGCGCAGAGCGTCATCACGGCGGCGCTGAACGACCGCAAGGAGACCGTGGCCTACTGCCAGCCCGGCGGGCGGCTCTACGAGCAGCGCAAAGCCGTCGTGGAAGGCGTCAAGGCCATCGACGGCATGAGCATGGTCACGCCGCGGGCGGCGTTCTATTCCTTCCCGAAGCTCGACGCCAAGCGCTTCAACATCACGGACGACGAAAAGTTCGCGCTGGATTTCCTGCGCGAGAAGCACGTGCTGATCGTCAACGGCAGAGGCTTCAACTGGCCCACGCCGGACCATTTCCGCATCGTCTATCTGCCGCAGGCGGAGCTGCTCACGGAAGCGATGCTGCGCCTGAAGGAGTTCCTGGCGGACTACCGGCAGGCCTAGATCCCCGGAACAAAGAGAAAGAAAAAAGCGCTGCAGCCGTGGCTGCAGCGCTTTTGCGTCCGGCGGCGGGCTTCGATGCGCGCCCGCGCAAATCCTTAGAGCACTTCTTCCTTCGGCGCGCCTTCGGCCAGCTGTTTGGTGAGGCGGCCCATGGCGGAGGTGTCGCCGATCAGGATGACGCCGCAGAAGCGGCCGTCGCGGAAATAGTACTTCTCGTAGACGCCGGCATCCAGATCCTTCTGCTTCTCGACGACGTCGTACTCCACGCCTTCCTTGCCGCCCTTGTCGCCGGCGGAGAAGAGGCCGATGTCCATGCCGTGGTAGATGACCGCGCCTTCGACGCCGCCGTAGGCCGCGTCGCCGCCGGCCGCGTTCGTGCCGGCCACGCGGCCCTGCTCCGTGGCTTCGGACCAGAGGCTGTAGTTGATGCCGCGCCACTCGGCGCAGTCGCCGCAGGCGTAGATGTCCGGCGCGGAGGTCTCCATCTTGTCGTTGACCACGATGGACTTGTTGACCTCGAGCCCCGCCTGCACGGCGAGGAAGGTGTTGGGACGGACGCCGGTGGAGAGGATGACCAGATCGCCGGGGACCTCTTCGCCGTCCTTGAGACGGATGCCCGTGACGCGGTCGCCCTCATAGAGCACGGCTTCGGAGCGGGCGTTCTTCTTCAGATCCAGACCCTTTTTGGCCATGATGGCCTCCAGGACCTCGGAGCCGCCGGCGTCGAGCTGCTTGCCCATGACGCCCTTGCCGCTGCCCAGCACGGTGACGGGGCAGCCGTACTTGCGGATGGACCAGGCGGCCTCCAGGCCGAGCACACCGTCGCCGACCACCAGCGCGCGGCCGCCCTTCGCGAGCAGCTCGCGGATCTTCACGACGTCGTCGGCCAGGCGGATGACCTGCACCTGCTCCAGGCCCACGCCGTCCATCTCCGGAACGAAGGGATAGGCGCCCAGCGCGTAGATGAGCTTATCGTAGTAATAGATGGAACCGTCCGCGCAGCGCACTCTGTGCGCGACGGGATCCAGCTCCATGGCGAGCTTGTCCGTCTCGACCGTGATCTTCTTTTCTTTGTACCAGTCGGCGGGATAGATCTCCGCGTCTTCCGGCAGGCCCTCGGCGATGCACTTGGTCAGCAGGGTGCGCTTGAAGGGCAGCCTGCCCTCGCCGGAGAGGATGGTGATGCTGCAGCCGCTGTCCTGCGCGCGGATGGCTTCGGCCGCGGAGACCGCGGCGATGCCGCCGCCAAGGATGAGAAAACGCTTGTTGCTGCTGACGGCCGCCTCGGTCTTGGGCGCGGCCTGCACCGGCTCCGTGTTCTCCAGCCCGACGCCGCAGACCGGGCATTTGCCAAGGCTGTCGTCAAAGACGACGCCGCAGACCAGACATTTTACATCTGCCATATTCTTTCCTCCTATCAGATCCACATGCGAATGCATATCATTGAGAACGGTTTTTTTTAATTATAAGGCATGCGGGGCGTTGTTTTCAAGGCTTCCTTGCAAGACAGAAAGCTTTCTGTTAAAATAGCCCCAAATCAAGAAAACTGAGGGAGGCCCGGCCCGCCGGGAGGAAGATCCATGGAATATCAAAGCACAAGAGGAAGCAAGCAGTTTCAGAACTCCGCCCAGGCGATCATCCGCGGCATCGCGGAGGACAAAGGCCTCTACGTCCCCATCTGGTGCCCCCGGCTGAACACGAAGCCGGAGCAGCTCGCGGAGCTCGAGTACAAGGAGATCGCATACCGCGTCATGTCGCTCTTTTTCAACGATTACAGCGAAGAAGAGCTGCGCGCCTGCGTGGAGAACGCCTATGACGAAAAATTCGACGCGCCGGAGATCGTGCCCCTGCATCGCGTGAACAACGCCTGGTTCCTGGAGCTCTATCACGGCCGCACCGCGGCCTTCAAGGACATGGCGCTGTCCATCCTGCCGCACCTTCTGACCACGGCCATGAAGAAGGAGAACGAGGACAAGAAGATCGCCATCCTCACGGCTACCTCCGGAGACACCGGCAAGGCGGCGCTGGAGGGCTTCGCGGACGTGCCGGGCACGGAGATCATCGTATTCTTCCCCGAGGACGGCGTCAGCCAGGTGCAGAAGCAGCAGATGATCAGCCAGCAGGGCGCGAACACCCACGTCTTCGGCATCCACGGCAACTTCGACGACGCGCAGACCGAAGTGAAGCAGATCTTCAACAACAAAGCATTCGCGGAGGAACTGGCCGCCAAGGGCTACCGGCTCTCCTCGGCGAACTCCATCAACATCGGCCGCCTGGTGCCGCAGATCGCGTACTATTACTGGGGCTACGTACAGCTCTGGAAGCAGGGCATCATCACGAAAGTCACGCAGAAGATCAACATCGTGGTGCCCACGGGCAACTTCGGCAACATCCTGGCCGCGTACTACGCCTCGCTCTGCGGCGTGCCGGTCAACAAGCTGATCTGCGCCTCCAACCGCAACAACGTGCTCACGGATTTCATCCGCGGCGGCGTCTACGATACCAAGCGCGAGTTCTACGTCACCAGCTCGCCCTCCATGGACATTCTGGTCTCCAGCAACCTGGAGCGCCTGCTCTTCCATCTGGCCGGCGGCGACGGCGAGAAGATCCGCGGGCTCATGGAGCAGCTGGAGCAGAACAAGCACTACGAGATCGACGAGAAGATGCGCAAGGGGCTGGAACTCTTCTACGGCGGCTACGCGGACGAAGCGGCCACCGCGGAGACCATCGCGCACTACTATAAGGACTACGGTTACCTCATGGACACCCACACGGCGGTGGCCGCGAAGGTCTACGAGGACTATCTCGCCGACGGCGGCGAGGATCTTCCCACGCTCATCGCCTCTACGGCGAGCGCCTACAAGTTCGCGGACAGCGTGAGCAAGGCCATCGGCCTTCCGCCCAGCGGGGACGGCTTCGCTTCCATCCGCGCGCTCGAGGAAGCCAGCGGTGTGCCCGTGCCCGCCGGCCTCAAGGACCTGGACAAGAAGGAGATCCGTCACAAGGGCGTGGTGGAAAAAGGGGAGCTCACCGAAGCCGTCCGCGGCAGCCTGAAGTAAAGAACTGTCAGAGGCCGCCGGCCCGCGAAAAAAACGCGCGGGCCGGGGCCTTTTTTCTTGCATTCCCACGGGAAGTATGCTAAATTATGCAGTGGACGCTGTGCCGGAGCCTGCGTCTTTCATAGGGGATCTCCCAAAGCTATGACCTGGAGTGGTATCGAAGTGGTCATAACGAGCTGCACTGGAAATGCAGTGTACCTCCGGGTACCGCGAGTTCGAATCTCGCCCACTCCGCCAAATAAGGCAGCAGATTTTGATAGAAAGTCTGCTGCCTTTTTCTTTTTTTTATTTTTCGCACAAACAATGCGGCTTGAGCGTTATACGTATAGAGGAGGAAATGATCCATGGATCTGAAAGAACAGTACGATAAACTCCTCAGGTACTGCTATATGAAAACAAAAGACAGCTTACTTGCTGAAGATATCGTGCAGGAGACTTTCCTGAAGTTTTGGCAGAGCCATTCTTATGAAGATACGGGTAAGGAAATGGCCTATCTCTATACGATAGCCAGAAATTTGTGTGTGGACGAATTTCGAAGGAAGACGACGTTGGATATCGAGGCGTATCCGGATCTCCCGGCTTACAGGGACTCAGAGCCTGAGAATGTGATCGACGGCATTGTCATAGAGGAAGCGTTGGAGCAGCTGCCGGAAGATCTCAGGGAGATCGTAGTATTGAGATATGCATGCGATATCTCAGCTGCAGATATCGGAAAAGTGATGGGAATATCAAGGTTTTCAGTTAACAGGAGATTAAAAGAAGGGCTTGGAACTCTAAGGAACCTGCTGGGAGGTGAATATTGCGATGACAGATAAAGAGATAAAAATCATGCTGAAAAAAGCGTATGTCGTGTCTGAAACAGAAAAGGAAAAACAGTTTATCCTAAAATACGAGGAACGCGCATTACAGCTTTCAAGCATCATCAAAATGGAG
>JAEELK010000205.1 GCA_016282655.1 Bacillota bacterium
CGGAGGTCATCGGCATCCCCTCCGGCTCCATCGGCGAGATGCTCTACTACGCCAAGGTCTATCTGAACTCGGCGGAGCTGCTCTGCTGGACGGTGCTCATCGTGCTGCTCAGCGTCGGCTTTGAAAAACTCTTCTCGGCCCTGCTGCACCGCGGTTTTGAAAGGATGGAAGCAAGATGATCGAAGTCAGAAACGTTTCCAAAGCCTACGGCGATAAGCAGGTGCTCAGCGGCTACAGCCGCGTCTTCGAGGAGGGCAGGCTCCAGCGCATCGAAGGCCCTTCCGGCTGGGGCAAGAGCACGCTGCTGCGCCTCATCATGGGGCTGGAAGCCCCGGACGCGGGGGAGATCCTCGGCGTTCCGGAAAAGATCGCCTGCGTCTTCCAGGAGGATCGGCTCTGCGAGCCCTTCTCCGCGCTGGCGAACGTCTGCATCACGGGAGCGAGCCCGGAGGCCGCGGCCGAGTGCCTCAGCTTCCTGGGCCTCGGCGCGGACGTCCACAGCAAGGTCTCCTCGCTCTCCGGCGGCATGAAGCGCAGGGTAGCGCTGGCGCGCGCGCTGCTGGCCGAGAGCGATCTGCTGGTCCTGGACGAGCCCTTCAAGGGGCTGGACGCGGAGAACCGCGCGCGGGCGCGGGAGGCCATCGAGCGCTACGCCGCGGGCAAGACCATCCTGCTGGTCAATCACGAGTAGCGCAGGCAGGCGCGAAAAACACGCTTGACAGCCTCCGCGCGCTGTGCTATGATTTCGAAGTTAGCCGCGCAGAGTGGGTTTTTGAAGTGCGCAAAAGCGCCACCCCCAATGGCGAGACTGGTTAGAGGAGGAAAAATTATATCATGTATGCAATCATCGAGACCGGCGGCAAGCAGTACCGCGTGCAGGAGGGAGACATCCTCTCCGTCGAGAAGCTTGGCGTAGAAGCCGGCGAAAAGGTCACCTTTGAGAACGTCCTGCTCGTCAGCGACAACAAGAAGGCCACCATCGGCAAGCCCTACATCAAGGGCGCCAAGGTCGAGGCCGAGGTCGTTGAGAACGGCAAGGGCAAGAAGGTCATCATCTTCAAGTACAAAGCCAAGAAGGACTACCGGAAAAAGCAGGGCCACAGACAGCCCTACACCATGGTAGAGATCAAGAAGATCCAGAAATCGGCCGGCAGAAAGAAGGCCGAGGAAGCTCCCGCCGAAGTCGCGGAAGCGGTCGCTGAGTAAGGCAGGTGAGATTGAATGGCAAGTAAAAAAGGTGTAGGCAGCTCCAAGAACGGCCGCGACAGCGAGTCGAAACGCCTTGGACTGAAGAGAGCGGACGGTCAGTTCGTCAGCGCCGGCAGCATCCTGGTCAGACAGAGAGGCACCAAGTTCCATCCCGGCAACAACGTCGGCAGGGGCGGAGACGACACCCTCTTCGCAAAGATCGACGGTACTGTCAAATTCGAACGGTACGATAAGACCCGCAAGCAGGTCAGCGTCTATCCCAAGGAAGCATAAACCGGAAAGCCCCTATGCAGCATAGGGGCTTTTTTTTCACTGTCTGTAAACTTGCGGCGCAGCCTGGCGCGCCGCGGAGGAGAGACCGATGTTTGTAGATAAGGCGAGCATTCGCATCCGCTCCGGCAAGGGCGGAAACGGCTGCGTCTCCTTCCGGCGCGAACCCTTCGTTCCGGACGGCGGCCCGGACGGCGGCGACGGCGGCAAGGGCGGAGACGTCATCTTTGAGGCCGACCCGAACCTCCGCACCCTCATGGACTTCCGCTACCGCCGCAAATACGAGGCGGAGAACGGCGAGGACGGCATGCGCAGAAAGCGCTTCGGCAAGAAGGGCGAGGACCTCATCATCAAGGTCCCCGTGGGGACCGTGCTCGTGGATCAGGCCAGCGGCCTGGTCATGAAGGACCTCTGCCATCCGGGCGAGCGCTTTGTCGCGGCCAAGGGCGGCAAGGGCGGCAAGGGCAACGTGAACTTCAAGACCTCCGTGCGGCAGGCGCCGAACTTCGCGGAGGCCGGCGGCGCCGCGAAGGAGCGGGACGTCCGCCTGGAGCTGAAACTGCTGGCGGACGTGGGCCTCGTGGGCTTTCCCAACGTGGGAAAATCCACGCTGCTCTCCGTGGCGACCAGCGCGAACCCGAAGATCGCGAACTATCACTTCACCACCATCACGCCCAATCTCGGCGTGGTGCAGGTGGGCGAGAGCGAGTTCGTCATGGCGGACATCCCGGGGCTCATCGAGGGCGCGAGCCAGGGCCTCGGACTGGGGCTGGATTTCCTCAAACACATCGAGCGCACGCGCGTTCTGGTGCATCTGGTGGACGTGGCCGGCTCCGAAGGCCGCAGTCCGGAGGAGGATTTCGAGGCCATCCAGGCGGAGCTGCGCAGCTACGGAGATGCGCTCCTGCAGAAGCCGCAGCTCGTCGTGGGCAACAAGACGGACCTGGCGGAGCCGGAGCAGATCGAGCGATTCCGCACCTACGTGGAATCGCAGGGCTATGAGTTTTTCCCCATGTCCGCGCCCATCCACGAGGGGGTGCAGGCCCTGCTGAACCGCCTGGCGGCGGTGCTGGCGGAGCTGCCGCCGGAGCAGGCGGAGAGCTACGAACTCTACGACTTCGAGCGCGAGGAGGACCCGGAGGCGTATCGGGCGGTCCACGCGCGGCGCGAGGGCAAGGTCTTCGTGCTGGAGGGGCAGCAGCTGGAGAAGATCTTCAATTCCACGAATTTCAACGATTTTTCCTCGCTCCGCTATCTGTACAAGTACATCGAGCGCAGCGGGGGGATCGCGGCGCTGAAGGAGCTGGGGCTCGAGGACGGGGACACGGTCCGCGTGAAGGATTACGAGTTCGTGTACACGGACGAGGAGTAGCAACTTGTTCGCGGGTGCCAGCGGCGGGTCCTGCCGCTGGGTATGCGGGCTGGCTGTTGCTCCGGGGCGGGGCGTACCTTTGCAGGGACGCTCGCGCTAACGCCGAAACGCAGCGGTACTAAGCTCCGTCTTCGCCTGCGGCTCGCCGATCGCTAAGGACCGGCGTTCCGGAGTTCCCTTGCAAAGGTACGCCCCGTCCCGGAGCACAGCAGTACCAGAAAGGAACCATCATGCAGATCATTCCGGCCATCGAGGTCAGGGAACGAAAGAATCTGAGAAGCATCGCCTTCCACTGGCAGCAGGAGGGCGCCGAATACATCCACATCTACGATCCCGAAGGCGCCCGGCTCGGAAAGCCGGCCCACCTGGGCTATTTCCGCAATCTGGCCGGCTCCCTGCGCACGAAGCTGCAGTACAAGGGCGGCGTCAGACGGGAAGAGGACGTGGAGATGCTCCTGGAGGCGGGCGCCGGCCGCGTGGTGCTGGACGAGTGCGCGCTCGCCGATCCGAAGCGCTGCGAGGCGCTGTTCGAGAAGTACGGCGAGCGCCTGATCGCCGCCGTGCGTGCGCAGAACGGCACGGTGCTGCTGAACAACTGGCCGCTGCCGACCAACGTCAGCGCGGAGGCGCTGCTGCTGCGCTATCGGGACTACGGCCTTCGGACGGTCCTTTATAAGGAGATGGCGGAAGAGGGCAAGTACGCGGAGAAGACGGAGCAGCTGCGCCGCGTCAAAGAGGGCAGCGGCCTTACGATCATCGCCTCCGGCGGTGTTCGCTCGCTCACGGAGATCAGCACCCTGAAGGAAGCCGGTCTGGACGGCGTGGTCATCTACAGCGCCCTGCACGACGGCAGCCTGAGCTTCAAGAACGCGATGGCCTTCGCCAGATAAGCTCCATAAACACAGCGGATCCCGGGCCCGCAGCGCCGGCGCACGAAACCAGAAGAAGGAACGACGATGGAAGAACGTTTTGTGATCATAGACGGAAACAGCCTGCTGAACCGCGCCTATTACGCCATCCAGCGGCCCATGATCACCCACGAAGGGATCTACACGCAGGGCATCTACGGCTTTCTGAGCATGCTGCAGAAGATCCTCGGCGACTACGAGCCGGGGCATCTGGTGGTCACCTTCGACCGCAAAGCGCCGACCTTCCGCCACGAGGCATACGCGGAATACAAGGCCGGCCGCAAGAAGATGCCGCCGGAGCTCGCCATGGAACTGCCTTATCTGAAAGAGATCCTGGCGGCCATGGGCTTCGTGATGGCGGAGCTGGACGGCTATGAGGCGGACGATCTCATCGGCACGCTGGCGCGCAAGGGCGAGGCGGCCGGGCTTCTGCCGCTGATCATCACCGGAGACCGGGACGCGCTGCAGCTCTGCACCGAGAAGACGCAGGTGCTGCTGACGAAGAAGGGCATCTCCTCCTTCGACCTCTATGACGAAGCGGCGCTGCAGGAGAAATACGGCTTCGGCGCGCAGAGCTTCATCGACTACAAGGGCCTCATGGGAGACAGCTCGGACAACATCCCCGGCATCCCGGGGGTGGGGGAGAAGACCGCGCAGAAGCTCATCCAGGACTTCGGGAGCGTGGAGGAGCTGCTCGCCCGCAGCGCGGAGATCGAGGGCGCGAAGCTTAGGCAGAAGGTCGAAGAGAACGCGCAGCTCGCGCGTATGAGCCGCCGGCTGGCGGAGATCGACACGCACGCGCCCCTCGAACTGGAACCGGAGGACTGCCGGATCGGCGAGACGGACCACGACAAGCTCATCGAGCTCTATAAAAAACTGGAATTCCAAAGCTTCCTCTCGCGCCTGAAGCTGCCGGAAAAGGCGGAAGGCGCGGCCGCGGGCGGAGAAGGGCCGGCTCCCCTGCCGGAGGAGCTGCCCGTGATTCGCATCGAGGCGGCAGGGGAGCTGCTGCCGCTGCAGCAGGCCCTGCAGACGAAGCGGGAAGCGCTTTTGCAGGTGCTCGGGAGCGGCGATCACAAGGAGAAGCCCGTGCTGCAGGGCCTGGCCCTTCTCACGGACGACGCTTTCTATTACTGCGA
>JAEELK010000206.1 GCA_016282655.1 Bacillota bacterium
ACCACGGGCGACACGCTCTGCGACGAGAAGCATCCGATCATCCTGGAATCCATGGTGTTCCCGGAGCCGGTTATCCGCGTCGCCATCGAGCCCAAGACCAAAGCCGGTCAGGACAAGATGGGCGTGGCGCTGGCCAAGCTCGCGGAAGAGGATCCCACCTTCCGCACCTATACCAATGCCGATACCGGTCAGACCATCATCGCCGGCATGGGCGAGCTCCATCTGGAGATCATCGTGGACAGACTGCTCCGCGAGTTCAAGGTGGAAGCGAACGTCGGCAAGCCGCAGGTCTCCTACAAAGAGACCTTCACCAAGCCGGCCGACGTGGATTACAAGTATTCCAAGCAGACGGGCGGCCACGGCCAGTACGGTCACGTGAAGATCCGCGTCACCCCGGGCGAACCGGGCAGCGGCTACGTCTTCAAGAACTCCATCGTGGGCGGCGCCATCCCCAAGGAATACATCCCCAAGATCGACGACGGCATCCAGCAGGCCATGCAATCCGGTCCGCTGGCCGGCTATCAGGTCGTGGACATCGAGGTGGAGCTCTACGACGGCTCCTATCACGAGGTGGACTCCTCCGAAATGGCCTTCAAGACGGCGGCCATCATGGCCTTCCGCGAGGCCGGCAAGCAGGGCGCGCCCTGCCTGCTCGAGCCGATCTTCAAGGTGGAGGTCAACGCGCCCGAAGAATACATGGGCGACGTCATCGGAGACATCAGCTCCAGACGCGGCCGGATCGAGGGCACCGAGATCTTCAACGGCGTGGCCACGGTCCGCGCGCTCGCGCCGCTGGCAGAGCTCTTCGGCTATGCCACGGACCTGCGCTCGGCCACGCAGGGCAGAGGCGTCTACGTGATGCAGTTCGATCATTTCGAACAGCTGCCCGCGAACCTGCTGGACAAGATCAACAAGTAAAAAGATGCGGCGCATCAAAAGGAGCTTCCCGGACGGGAAGCTCCTTTTTTCTGTTCTGTTCTAAGCCCCGTGGGGGCGGTATGGCTTTGCAGGGACGCTCGCGCTAACGCCGGGACGCAGCGGGACCCGGCCGGGATTTTTTGTATGCAGAAAAGACAATCATTGAAAATCCCGATGGACCTTGTCAGATAATTTCGAAAAGGATATAATATTTCTTACAACTCACGCTATCTCTCCCCCGTTGTGAAAAGGAAAGTGACATGAAGGAAATCAAAAAAGTCTTGATCGCCAACCGCGGTGAGATCGCAGTCCGCGTCATGCGCGCCTGCCATGACCTCGGCCTGCGTACGGTGGCCATCTACTCCAAAGAAGACCTGTACGCCCTCTTCCGTACCAAGGCGGACGAAGCGTATATGGTCGGTGAGAACCTGAGCCCTCTGGGCGCGTATCTTGCCATCGACGAGATCGTCAAACTGGCCAAGTTCCACGACGTCGATGCCATCCATCCCGGCTACGGCTTCCTGGCGGAGAATGCAGATTTTGCCAAGGCTTGCGAAGACAACGGCATCATCTTCATCGGACCTCCTTCTCATGTCCTGGCGCAGATGGGCGATAAGCTCAACGCCAAGGCCATGGCCACGCGCTGCGGCGTACCCACCATCCCCGGCGGCACCACCCCGCTCAGCGGCCTGGAAGAAGCGCTGGAGAAAGCCAACGAATACGGCTATCCCATCATCCTGAAGGCTGCGGCCGGCGGCGGCGGCAGAGGCATGCGCCGCTGCGACAGCGACGACGAGGTCAGAGAGGCCTTCCCGCTGGTCGAGAGCGAAGCCACCAAGGCCTTCGGCAACCCGGACATCTTCATCGAAAAGTTCCTCGTCGAGCCCAAGCACATCGAGGTACAGATCCTGGCGGACGAGCACGGCAACATCGTGCATCTGCACGAGAGAGACTGCTCCCTCCAGAGAAGATACCAGAAGGTCGTAGAGTTCACCCCGGCCTTCTCCGTACCCCAGTCTGTCAGAGACCAGCTCTATGAAGACGCGGTCAAGATCGCGAAGGAAGTCGGCTACGTCAACGCCGGTACCGTAGAGTTCCTGGTCGACAAGAACGGCGGGCACTACTTCATCGAGATGAACCCCCGTATCCAGGTAGAGCACACCGTCTCCGAAATGGTCACGGGCATCGACCTCGTCCGCTCCCAGGTCCTCATCGCCGAGGGCAAGCCCCTGAGCGATCCCGAGATCGGCATCAGCTGCCAGTCGGACATCCAGCCGAGAGGCTATGCCATCCAGTGCCGTGTCACCACCGAAGACCCCAACAACAACTTCGCCCCGGACACCGGCAAGATCACCGTCTACCGCGCCGGCGGCGGCTTCGGCGTACGTCTTGACGGCGCCAACGACTACGTCGGCTCCGTCATCTCCCCGTACTACGACAGCCTCCTGGTCAAGATCACCACCTATGACACCACCTTTGCGGGCGCCGTACACAAAGCGCTGCGCTGCCTGGGTGAGACCTCCATCCGCGGCGTCAAGACCAACATTTCCTTCCTGACCAACATCCTGAACCATCCCGCGTTCCTCGCCGGCACCTGCCACACCAAGTTCATCGACGAGACGCCGGAGCTC
>JAEELK010000021.1 GCA_016282655.1 Bacillota bacterium
CATAGATGCGCTTCGGGGTGAGCCGATATTCCTTGTTGAAGATGTTCAGTACGATGATCGAGACCATCGCGTACAGGACGGAACGCTGGATCGTGTATTTGAGAACGACGAGGAATATGATGAGGACCGTCAGCGGGATAAAGAAGTTGATGCTCTTTTTCAGCGCCGTCTTCAGCGGCGGGATCTCCTCCTCGCTGATGCGGGCGTAATTGTTCCGCGCCGCTTCGAAATCCACGACGAAGTAGATCGCCACGTAGTAAATGATGGCGGGGATGGCGCTGGCCAGCGCGATGGACGCGTAGGGGATGCCGGTCATCTCCGACATGACGAAGGCGCTGGAGCCCATGACGGGCGGCAGGATGCTGCCGCCGGAGGACGCGACCGCTTCCACCGCGCCCGCGACGCAGGCCGTGTAGCCGACCTTCTTCATGAGCGGGATGGTAAAGGTGCCGGTCGTGGTCACGTTGGCGGCGGGGCTGCCGTTGATGGAGCCGGTCAAGGCGCTGGAGATGACGGCGATCTTGGCCGGGCCGCCGCGCCTGCGCCCGCCGATGGCGGTGGCGAAGTCCATGAACGCCTTGCTTCCGCCGGTGGCATCGAGCAGCTCGCCGAAGATGACGAATTTGGCCAGGTACGCGGTGGCCGCCTGGAGCGCGGAGCCGAAGATGCCGTTCGTCGTGAGGTACAGCGTCTGGACGATCCGGCTCAGCGTGTACCCCTTATGGCCGAAATAGCCGGGCAGATACTTCCCGAAGCGGGAATAGACCAGGAACAGGATCGCGATGATGGACAGCGCAGGGCCCATGTATCTGCGGGTCACTTCCAGCAGCATCACCATGAAGATGATGCCGAAGACGATGTCGTTCACGTTGACGAGACCGATGCGATCCATGAAGGTGGCGCTGGTATAGAGCATGTAGCCGGTGGACGCCAAGGTCAGCAACACGCAGAGCGCGTCCAGCGGGTCGACGAGCTTGGACAGCTTCTGGGGAAGCTTGGCCGGCCTGTTCAGAAAGCCCAGCGACATGATCGTTCCGATAAAGATACCCCTCTGAACGACCGGAGTGAACAGCCCGAAGATCGTTGTATACAGAATGAACAACGAGGCGAACAGGCCGAAAACTATTGTGGCGATTTTTCTCATGGCAGACTCCTATGTCTGTAGTATGGGCAGGGACCCTTTGAAAAGGTACGGCACCCTCGCGAGCGCCGTACCTTCCTTTCATGCAAGATCACATCAAAAGCTAAGATATCCGCGCTTACAGTATGCCCAGTTCCTTGTAGAACTTCACGGCACCGGGGTGGAGAGTCGCGCCGGTACGGGTAAGCATCTTGGTATCGAAGTTCTTGAAGACCTTGTGGACTTCGCTGGTACGTGCGATCTCGTCCTGGAACAGGACCTTGCAGATCTGGTAAACCAGCTCCTCGGGCAGGTCGGGAGAGACGCCGATCTCGGTGCCGTAGGAGAAGGTCTGGATGTCTTCGTCGACGCCGTTGTATGTGCCGGCGGGGACAACGGAGGGCGTGAAGAAGTCGACGTTCTCCGTCAGCTTCTTGACCTCTTCCTCGGAGAAGCTGATGAGGGTGATGTCGTGGCTGAGGGCGAGCTCGGTCAGGTTGGCGGCGGGGATGGCGACGCCGACGCAGACGGCATCAACAGTGCCGTCGATCAGACCCTGGCAGCCCTCCTTGGAATCGAGGTAGGCCCAGGTGATGTTCTTGCCGTCCACGAATCCGAATGTATCGCAGACGAGCTTGGCCTTGGTGTTCACGTGGGAACCGGCCAGACCGACGGCAAGCTTCTTGCCCTCCAGGTCGGCAACGGTCTTGATGCCGCTGTTCTTCATGGTCGCGATCTGGAAGGGCGTGTCATAGATGACGCCGATGGACTGGACGTTCAGCTTGCCGTCCTTGTCGAAAGGCGCGATGCCGTTGACGGCCGCGTAGAGAACGTCGGAAGAACCGGTGCAGAGCTGCGCTTCGCCGGCGTTGATGAGACGCATGTTCTCCACGGCGCCGCCGGTGGACTCAACGGTGAAGTTGTAGCCGGGGATGTTGTCGTTCAAGATGGCGGAAAGACCGCCGCCGATGGAGTAGTTGGCGCCGCCGGGCGTGGAGGTGGCGAAGTTCATCTGCTCGACGGTGGCTGGCTTGGCGGCGGGAGCCGGAGCAGCTTCCGTGCCGGTGGAAGGAGCGGCCGTTTCGGCGGGCTTGGTGCATCCAAGCACGGACAGCATGACTGCGATCGCCAGAATAACGGCAACGATCTTAGCGGTTTTGTTCATGATGATTCCTCCTGATGATTTTTATATGCATAAACGCTCAAGGGCGTCTATGGCCTGTGGGAAGGGCTCAGACCTTGTGGACGGCCTTGCCGCAACGGAGCACGCAGCTGCGCTGGGGGGCTCCCAGGATCTCCTCGGCGCGCTTGCCGATGGCGATGATCTCATCCTGCGTGATCCCGGTGTCGATGCCCATCTCGTCGAACATGCACACCAGGTCCTCCGTGCAAACGTTGCCGGAGAAGCCCACGTGATACTTCTCGCCGTATCCGGCGGGCTGACCGCCGATAGCGCCGAGGGAGCAGTCGTAGTAGCGGACGCCCACTTCATACGCGGCATAGGCGCAGGCAATGCCGCATCCGCGGGTATCATGGAAATGAGCGATGAATTTTACGTCCGGATGGCGGGCGATCAGCTCGCCGAAGACCTCCTTGACCTGACAGGGATTGCCGGCGCCGGTGGTATCGCCGAGACAGATGTACTCTACGCCGAGATCCAAATATCTTTCTGCGAATTCCCAGACCTTCTCCTTGGGAACGTCGCCGTCGAAGGGACAGCCGAATACCGTGCCGAGAGTAGCGACGATCTTCAGATTATTGCTGTGGCAGATCTTGGCCATCCGGCCGAACTGCTCCCAGCGCTCCGCGTGGGTCATATGGGTATTGAACTGGTCGTGGGCCTGGCTGACAGAGATCATGAAGCTGCACTCGTCCGGCGCCTTGCCTTCCTCCACAAGGGCAGCCGCCCGCTGGATGGCGCGCTCATTGATGCAGGTAGCCTTGTACTTGACGCCGGGCACGCGCTCCACGCGCCGGAACATCTCTTCGGCGTCCGCAAACTGCGGCACCCTCTTCGGGTTGGAGAAAGAGGATACCTCCAGTCTGGCATAGCCGGCGCGGCCGAACCAGTTGAGCATCTCCAGTTTCTGTTCCGTCGGGATGACTTGCGGGATGTTCTGCAGACCGTCTCTGGCCCAGCACTCGCACAGGTACACTCGATCTTTCTTTGCACTTGCCATGTATGTACATCTCCTTTACC
>JAEELK010000002.1 GCA_016282655.1 Bacillota bacterium
AGGAAAACAAGCAATATGGACCGGCCTGTTTCCTCCGCCCGGCGTCCTGCGGCCGGGGAAGGCGGCGGGGAGGCTGGACAAGGCATTTTCCGCATGGTAAAATAAGATAAACAAAAAGAAAAGGAGTCCTGAGCATGCAGCGCTATCCGCATCTGTTCAGTCCCATCACCCTGCGCGGGAGAAAGCTGCGCAGCCGCATCCTGACCTGCCCGATCGGCGCGTCCTTCTTCGGCCCCTCCTCGCACATGACCGATTACGCCATCGAGTTTTTTGAGGCCAAGGCCGTCGGCGGCGCGGCCACGATCACGATGGGCGACACGCCCGTGACGAGCGGGGAGCCGGGCGGCAGCATGAGCATGGCCAAGTATAACCTCCGGGAGAAGGAGGGCTTTGCCTTCCTCTGCGAGTTCGCGGAGACCATGCGCCAGCACGGCGCGCTCGCCTCCGTGCAGCTGAACCACAACGGCGCGGGGCAGGGCGCGCCCTTCGGCGTGATGGAGGAGCGCGGCCCCTTCGGCAGCTTCCCGGCCGCGACGACAGAACAGATCAGACACACGCAGCAGCTCTATTTCGACTGCGCCAAGGGCCTGCGCGCGGCGGGCTTTGACATGCTGCAGATCCACTGCGGCCACAACTGGCTCATCCATCAGTTCCTGCGCCAGGATAACCGCAGGGAGGACGAATACGGCGGCTGTCTGGAAAACCGCATGCGCTTCGGGCGCGAGGTGCTCGAGGGCGTGCGAAAAGCCGTGGGGGAGAAAATGCTCATCGAGATCCGCGTGACCGGGCTGTATCCGGAGAAGACCCCGGAGGAGTTTGAGGAGCTCGTGGCCTTCCTGCAGACCGTTGAGCCCTATATCGACATCGTGAACGTCTCCTCCGGCGGACTGATGCTGCCCTTTGAGACGCACGGGACCTCCTTCCCGATGTATCTGGAGCCCGCGGGGCTGAACATCGAAAAGACCGCCGCCCTGAAGGCGCGCATCCGCACCCCGGTGGCCTGCCTCGGCAACATCACAGAGCCGGAGATGGCCGAGCGCATCCTCGCCGAGGGCAAGGCGGACTTCATCGCGCTGGGCAGGGCGATGATCGCGGATCCCGCCTGGGCGCAGAAGGCCCGGGAGGACCGCGCGGAGGACATCCGTCCCTGCCTGCAGTGCTATCACTGCCTGGACGAGATGCACAAGCGGGACATCATGACCTGCGATGTGAACCCCACCCTCGGCCATGAGCACCGCCTGCGCCGCCTGCAGCCCGCTCAGACAAAAAAGCGGCTCGTCATCGTCGGCGGCGGCCCGGCCGGGCTGCAGGCGGCGATCACGGCCAGCGACCGCGGGCACGAGGTCATCCTGCTGGAGAAAGAGGCGGCCCTCGGTGGCCTGCTGCGCATGTTCGACGGCATCCCCTGCAAAAACCGCGTGACGAAGTTCAAGGACTACCTGATCCGGCAGGCGGAGAAGCGGCCCATCGAGATCCGACTGAACACGAAGGCCGACGCTGCGCTCGTGGCGTCGCTGGAGCCGGACGCCGTGTTCGCCGCGACGGGCTCCTTTACGCCCCTGCCGCCCATCCCCGGGGCGGACGGGAAAAACGTGCTCACGGCCGCGCAGGCCAATTCCGACCCCTCGCTGGTGGGCCGGCGCGCCGTCATCATTGGAGGCAATCTCTCCGGCTGCGACACCGCCGCGGCGCTGCTGCAGCTCGGCCGGGAGGTCACCATCGTCACGGGGCGGCTGCACGCGGAGCTGAGCCACATGACTTCGGACGGCATGGACAGGGCCCTCTCCGGCGCGCAGATCTGGCGGAACGCCCGCGTGAGGGAGATCACCCCGGAGGGCGTGCGCCTCGGGAAAAAGCCGCCTGTGCCCGGCGAGGGGCCGGCCATGCCGCCGATGCCGGGGCCGCCGCGGGAGGAGAAGCCGCTGCCGGAATTCATCGAAGCGGACACGGTCATCCTCGCCACCGGGCAGGCGCCGGACGACGCGCTCTCGGACGAGCTGCGCTTCCTCGCTCCGGTCTTCGCCGAGATCGGCGACTGCCTTGAGCCGGGCAATATCCGCAGCTGCGTGCGCACCGGCTTCTTCGCGGCGCTGGATCTGTGAGCGCACTGCCCGCGGTGAAGCGTGCTCCGTGAAGAGATAAACCGGGATAAAAGAAAAAAACCAGCCTGTCGGCAGGCTGGTTTTTTTATATCGGAAAGGCGGGCTTTATTCAGTTCAGCACGACGTTCTCCACGTCCGCGCCCTTGACGGTGACGTCCTTGATCCAGCGCTTGGAGAGGAAGCGCCAGAGACAGAGGGCTACCTTGCAGAAGGTCTCGCTGCGCAGGGCCAGATAGATGGCCCAGCAGGGCGCGCCCAGCACGAAGGCTGCCAGATAGCCGAGCGGCGCGCCGACGATATAGGCGAAAATGGTGTCGGCCAGGATCATAAAGCGGGTGTCGCCGCCGCCGCGGAGGATGCCCTTGGTGAGCGTGTGCTCCATCATCTGCACGAAGAGGATGAGGCTCATGACGTTGATCATCTGGCTGGCATAGCGCTGGGTGGTGTCCGAGACGTCGTAGATGTGGATGATGGGCCACTTGATGAGCTGCAGGATCAGTCCGCCGCCCACGCCGACGATCACGGAGAGGGCGAGGAAGCCCACGCCGTAGCTGTAAGAGTCCCGGTAGCGGCCCTCACCGA
>JAEELK010000207.1 GCA_016282655.1 Bacillota bacterium
CGCGGGCGAGAGCAGCAGGCTGCGCAGGTCCTGCGAGGTGAAGAGGTTCTCGCCGACGGCTTTTCCGACGGCGCGGGCCAGATCCGGCTGGCGGCGGGGGATGATGCCCGGGGTAAAGGGAAGGCGCCGCCCGCAGAGCATCTTCGGATGATGGGGGCGGAAGAGCATCTTCACTGCCACAAAGTTTGTAAAATAGCCGATGCAGGCGCCGAGAAGCGGCCCTGCGACGTATTGGATGTCCATGTCTGTATCAGCCGATCGATGAAAGGAAGCGCGGAACGGAGAAAGGATCAGTACGGCGCGGCGCCGGAGCGCTGCCGGAAATGCGCGCGCAGGAGACGGGCGATCTCCTCCGGGCTCTGAGGGCCGCTGCAGAGGAGGGTGCCGCCCAGGAGCAGCGCGGGCGGCCGAACGACGCCGAGCTTCAGGATGTCCAGATCGCGCTCTTCCTTCCGCAGGGAAATATCTTCAAAAAAAGGGTCTTCCGCGCGGAGCCGGCCGAGCGCGGCCGCGGCGTTGAGATAGAGCCGGTCGCCCTCCTCGGTCCGGCGGTCCGCGATCAGCAGTTCCATCAGCGCGTTTCCGCCGCCTGCGCGGCGTTCTCCGCCTCGGCGGCCGTCACGGCGCTTTCGGCGGCTGCCGTGATCTCCGCGAGCTCCGGAGACGCCTCTGCCGCTTCTCCTTCTTTTTCCACCGGCGGATACTTCTCGCGGTGGCAGACGAAACGGTTCGGGCAGGTGGCGCAGCCCCAGCCGCAGGAGGGGCGCTTCTCCGCGATGGAAGGATCGCTGTGGACTTTGTTGACCGCAACGAAGCCGACGATCAGCACGATGACGACGATGATGATGGTGACCATAGGGACCTCACTTCTGAAAGACGGATGTGGTTTTTTGCAGTATCATAATACTACAGGTCCGGGCGATTTGAAAGCCATTGTATTCAGTTTTTCAACGCGGTCGTATTGCGGTATACAATCACTTGTGATAAACTAAATCATTCAAAACACAGGCGGCACACGCGCCGCCGAAAAACGAAAACGAGCCCATGGGAGGGAGCAAAATGGCAGACTTCATTATGGCACAGGGCAACGCCCGCACCATCACCGGCGTGGATAAGATCTTCACCGCCAGCAGCAAGGCGAAGGAACTGATCGCGCGCTACGGGAAAGAGAAGGTCGCCAACTCCACCATCGGCGCTCTGCTGGACGACAGGGGCGAGCTCATGATCCTGCCGACCGTGGCGGAGCTCCTGAAAGAACTCAGCCCGGCAGAGTTTGCGGAATACGCGCCCATCGCGGGGATCCCGGAGTATCTGGAGGCGGTGCGGACGGCGGTCTTCGAAAGCTATCGCCCGCAGTCTGCCGTGGAAGCCGTGGCGAGCCCCGGCGGCACCGGCGCCATCCGGAACGCCATTGAAAACTACACGCGCAGAGGCGAGCTGGTCCTCACCGCGGACTGGTTCTGGGCGCCGTACCGCACCATCTGCCAGGAGATCGAGCGCGATCTCGCGACCTTTGCGCTCTTCACGCCGGACTTCCGATTCAATCTGCCGGCGCTGGAGGCTGCCGTACGGGAGATCCTCTCCAAACAGGACCGCCTGCTCCTCATCCTCAACACGCCGGCGCACAATCCCACCGGCTATACGCTGACGGACGAAGACTGGGACGGCATCCTTTCCGTCCTGCGGACGGCCTGCGCGGACAAGACGAAGCAGATCGCCGTTTTGGCGGACATCGCGTATATGGATTTCGCGGGCGAGGCGGAGCGCTTCCGCTCCTTCCTGCGCAAGCTGGACGGAGACCTTCCGTCGAACCTGATCAGCCTCATCGCCTTCAGCATGTCTAAGAGCTTCACGCTCTACGGCATGCGATGCGGCGCGCTGCTCTGCATGCACAAAGATCCCGCGGTCGCCGCAGAATTCAAAAAAGTCTGTTCCTTTTCCGGACGGGGCACCTGGTCCAACTGCAGCCGCGCGCCCATGATCATCCTGAGCCGCATCTGCTCGGATCCCGCCCTCAAGCAGAAGCTGGAGCAAGAGCGCAGCGAATTCCTGCACCTGCTGCAGAAACGCGGGCAGGCCTTCGTCGCGGCGGCGGAGGAGGCGGGCCTTTGCCTGGCGCCGTATCAGTCCGGCTTCTTCATCAGCATCCCCTGCGCGGATCCCGACGCGGCGGCGGAGCATCTGCATCAGGAACGGATCGTCCTGGTGCCGCTCGCCAAGGGCCTCCGCGTCTCTGTCGCCTCGCTCTCCGAGGCCTGGTGTCACGTCTTGCCGGCCAGGATCAAGGCGGCGCTGGATGCCACCCAGGGAGGGAACAAATGATCTTAGAAGACGGAAAAGAGCTGCTCGAGCTGGACTGCGTCTACCGCATCCCGACGGGCGTCAGCCTCTTCAATGAGCGCGTGTTCCTCATGCCGCAGAGCTATCAGCAGCTCTACGCGGCGCTCGTGGAGGAGCATTTGGACAAGTTCCTCTGCTCCATGCCATATACCAGCCGCCACGGCCTGAACTGGGCCCTGATCTCACTGCATTTCGACGTTCTGAAGCCGCTGGACAACGCCGTCTGGCTGCTGGGGCAGACCTGGCACAGCGAGCACAGAGGGCCGTATTTCCGCAGGGAGTTCCGCTTCCGCAGTGAGGAAGGCGAGCTGCTGCTGCATGGCACCTCCTACAGCATCCTGCTGGACATGGAAAAGCGCAGCGTGTTCCGCGGGCGCGAGATCCCCTTCCACGTGGAGCCCTGCACGCCGGAGTTCGTCGTGGACGACGTATCGAACCGCTTCCGCGAGACGCTGGACTTTCAGGATATGGGGGAGCGCATGGCCCAAAACAGCGACATCGACGCGCTGGGCCACGTGAACAACACCCGCTACGGCGCTTTCGCCTACGATCTCTTCACCGAAGAAGAAAAAGATCTGCTGCAGAAGCCCTTCCGCATGGAGCTCTTCTTCATCTCCGAGCTGCAGCAGGGCCGTGCCTTTTCGCTGCAGAAGGCCGTCACGGAGGACGGCCTGGCCGTCCGCGGCATGCGGGACGAGGAAGCCGCCTTCGTGGTCCGCTTCAAGCGTCTCCCGATCGAAGGATAGCGCCGCCGCCGTACGACACAGATCAACAGAGAGGTCCTTCTTGAGCGCACTGCCCACCTTAGTAACTGATATGGCGCTGATCCTGGTGGTGGCCGGCATCATCACGCTGCTCTGCAAAAAGCTGAGGCAGCCGCTGATCATCGGCTACATCCTGGCCGGCTTCCTGCTGGGCCCTGTGGTGGACTTCATCCCCACGCTGGGTGACCCGGAGAACATCGAGACGCTGGCGGAGATCGGCGTCATTTTCATGATGTTCGCGCTCGGCCTCGAATTCGATCTGCACAAGATGGCCAAGGTCGGCCTCAGCGCCATCGTTTCCGCCGTGGTGCAGGTCGGCGGCATGGTGATCGTGGGCTATTTCCTGGGCCTGCTGCTGGGCTGGGGCAACATCAACGGACTCTTTCTGGGCGGCATGCTCGGCATGTCCTCCACCATCATCACCATCAAGGCCATCGAAGACGCCGGCATGCGCGACAGGCCCTTTGCGAGCCTGGCCATCGGAACGCTGATCATCGAAGACATCCTGGCGATCTTCCTCATGCTGATCCTGGCCACGCTGGCCATCGGCAGCGGCGGGGGCGGAGCAGGGAACATCGTGCTGAACATCGGCAAGATGCTCCTCTATCTGGCGCTCTGGCTCACCGTCGGCATCCTCTTTATCCCCTCCCTGATCAAGAAAATAGGACATCTGATGAACGCGGAGACGCTGCTCGTCGTGAGCCTCGGCTTCTGCTTCGCCATGGTCTGCCTGGCGGACGCGCTGGGCTTCTCCTCCGCGCTGGGCGCCTTCATGGCCGGCACCATCCTGGCAGGCAGCTTCGCGGCGGAGGAGGTGGAGCGGATGATGACCCCGCTGAAGGATCTCTTCGTGGCCATCTTCTTCGTCTCCGTCGGCCTGATGGTGGTGCCTTCCACCATCCTGCGATACATCGTCCCGATCCTGATCCTCTGCGTCGTGACCATCGTCGCCAAGGTGCTGCTGCTCTCCGTCAGCATGCTCGTGACGGGCAAAGACATGGAGACTTCGCTGCACAGCGCGCTCTCGCAGTCGCAGGTGGGCGAGTTCTCCTTCATCATCGCCAGCATGGGCATCTCCATGGGCGCGATCTCGGACTTTCTCTATCCGGTCATCGTGGCGGTCGCGGTGCTGACCACCTTCACCACGCCCTTCCTCCTGCGCGGCGGCGGCAGGCTGCAGGCGCTGCTGGAAAAGCTGCTGCCGAAGAAGCTGCAGTCCTTCATGAGCCGCATGGCGCAGGAAAAGACGGACGAGGCGGCGCAGGCGGAAGAAGAGAACGTCTGGCTGACCTTCCTGAGACGCTATTTCACGAACTACGGCATCTCCGTGGTGCTGATCCTGGCGGTCTATCTCGCCTGCGGCCAGTTCCTGCTGCCCTGGCTGGAGGAGATGCAGACGCTGGATCCGCTGCTGATCAAGTGCATCGCCGCGGGCATCATGCTCTTCTTCACGGGCATCTTCCTGCCGGTGCTCCTGGTCTTCCGGCGCACCTACTTCACCACGCTCTGGCTGAGCAGCGACCGCAACCACGTGCCGCTCCTGCTGCTCATGGGGCTGCGCGTGGCGACGGCAGCCTTCCTGATCGCGCTGCCCTTCGTTCTCATCTTCGATCTTCCGCTCTTCCTGCCGCTGCTCATCGCGGTGCCCGCGGCGCTGCTCTCCTCGCGCTCCAGCGCCCTGAAGCGCCGCTACATGCAGATCGAGGCGCGCTTCCTTTCGAATTTCAACGAGAAACAGCTCTCAAGCACGGACCGAGGCGACAAGACCATCTGGGTGGACGAGGAACTCTACGCGGGGCGCTTCCTGGTGCGGAACGGCAGCGAGGCGGACGGCGTCACGCTGAACGACCTGCAGTGGGGCAGACTCTTCAACGTCAGCGTCATCAAGCTCATCCGCGGCAAAACGCACCTGAACATCCCCACATGGGACCGCAGAGTCCAGGCCGGGGACGTGCTGGTGCTGCTCGGCCGGCCGCAGGCCTTCACGAACTTCACGCTCTACGGCGCCAAGAACGGCATCGCGGAAGGCGAGATCATGACCCTGCGCAGCTTCATCGACAGCCAGGACGACGTTCCGTTCGACAAACAGCTTCTGGAATACGCCATCACCGTGAAAAAGAAGGATCTCTTCGACGGGCAGTCTCTGCGTCAGGTCCGCCTGCGCGAAAAACTGAACTGCGTGCTGGTCGGCCTGGCGCGCAGCGAGCTGCCCATCATGGACGTGCATCCGGATTTCATCTTCCAGCCGGATGACGTGCTCTGGGTGGTCGGCAGCCAGTCCATGGCCGCCGCGCTCTTCGACCGCGGTCTGATCGGATGAGCCGTGTCGGCGCATCCGCAAAGCAGATATACTCTGAAAGTTTTTCTGACATGCATTGCGAGAAGGAGGTACGAAAATGTTTCAGCAGTATCCATTGCCTTACGGGGCAGACGCCCTGGAACCGGTGATCGACGCGCTCACCGTGGAGACCCACCACGGCAAGCATCACGCCGCCTACACCAAGAACTTCAACGACGCGGCAGAAAAAGCCGGCCTGGCGGACATGGAGGCCGAAGCCCTGCTGGCCGCGCTGGACAAGGTGGAAGACCCGGCCCTGCGCAAGGCGCTGCGCAACAACGGCGGCGGCTGGTACAACCACAATCTGTATTTCTCCACGCTTTCGCCCGCGCCGAAGAAGGCGCCGGAAGGAAAGCTCCTGGAGAAGATCAACGAGAGCTTCGGCAGCCTGGATGCGCTGAAGGAGAAGCTCAGCGCGCTGGCGGCCGGGCAGTTCGGCTCCGGCTGGGCCTGGCTCTCCGCGAACGCCGCGGGCGAGCTCATGGCCTCGGCCAGCCCCAACCAGGACAATCCCATCAGCGAGGGCACGGGCTTCGTTCCGCTGCTCGCCATCGACGTCTGGGAACACGCCTACTATCTGAAGTACAAGAACCTGCGCGC
>JAEELK010000208.1 GCA_016282655.1 Bacillota bacterium
GCAGGGCGAGGAGCAGGTTCTCTTCGTCGAAGCCGGTGGCGGAGACGAAGGCGTCCATCTCGTCGATGTTCTCGTCTTCCAGGAGGCTGGGGTCCGTGGCGTCGCCGTGGAGCACCAGCACGTTCTCAAGGTTCTCGGAGAGATAGGCGCAGCGGCGCCGGTCCGTCTCGATGAGCTTTACGGAGACGCCGGCGTCAGCCAGCTGCTTGGAGAGGAAGTAGCCGGTCTTCCCGCCGCCCGCGATCATGACGTGGCGGATCTCCCGCCGTTCTTTTCCGCCGCGGTGCACCCGTTCGTGCAGCGAGGAGACCGTGTCCTTCAGACCGATGACGAAGAGCTGGTCGTTTTCCTGAAAGATCGTGCTGCCGTTGGGGATGCTGAGCTTCCCGTCGCGGTCCATGGCGAGGACCAGCATGCCGGGCAGGCTGCCGCTGGCCTCCATGAGGGATTTGCCCAGCAGCTCCGGCATGGCGGAGGCTTCGAACTCGATGATCCCGGTCTGTTCCACCGGCAGATAGCCGTTGCTCAGCGTGTATTTCTCGATCAGGTATTTATAGATGGCGTTCGCCACGGCCAGATCCGGATTGATGATGTAGTCGATGCGGAAGGTCTTCTGCAGGAAGTCCAGCTGCCGCATGTGCTCCGGGTCGCGGATGCGCGCCACGGTGCTGGGGCAGCCGAGGGCCTTGGCGAGGGTGCAGAGGACCAGGTTTTTTTCGTCGTCGTCCGTGGCGGCGATGAAATGATCGTAGTTCTGGATCTTCAGATCCCGCAGCACGGCGCTGTCCTTGGCGTTGGCGGCCACGGAGAGCAGGTCCAGCTCCTGATCGACCTTTTCGAGCAGGCTCTGGTCCTTGTCGATGAGCGCCACGGAATGACCGCCGCCCAGCAGGGCTTCCGTGAGGGCAAGCCCGAGCTTGCCGGCGCCGGCGATGGCAATGTGCATAGATGATCCCCTCCATAGATATGGATGATAATTTGTTTTATTTTACCATAGATGCAGGGGAGATGCGCAGGATTTTTCGGCAGGGTGCAGCCTTGACTCCGCTGTAAAGAAAAAACGCTTGACAGAACTGCGCGCGCGTGCTATTCTGCACAAGGTGATTTGCTATGTCCACAGAAAGCCCGGAAAAAACTGCAGAGATCAATCTTTTGTTCGATTTTTACGGTGAGCTCCTGCCGGAAAAGCAGCAGGCCGTCTTCCGGCTCCACCATCAGGAGGACCTGAGCCTGGCGGAGATCGCGGCGGACTGGGGCATCACGCGGCAGGGCGTCCACAGCTTCCTGCGGCGCGCGGAGCAGAGCCTCGGCGCGTTCGAAGAAAAGCTCGGGCTGGCGGGCCGTTTCCTGCGGATGGAGCAGCAGAAGAAAGAGGCGCTCGCGGCGCTGGAGACCCTCGCGCGGAGCAGGGCCTCGGACGCGGCGCTTTCGGCGGCGCTGGAGCAGATCCGGCAGCGCATCGAAGATTGGGAGTAGACCATGGCATTTGAAGGCCTTTCCGATAAACTGCAAAACGTATTCAAGAAGCTGCGCGGCAAGGGCGTGCTCACGGAGGCGGACATCAACGAAGCCATGCGTGAGGTCAAGCTGGCCCTGCTGGAGGCGGACGTCAACTTCAAGGTCGTGAAAGACTTCGTGGCCAGGGTCAAGGAAAAGGCCATGGGCGAGGAAGTCCTGGCCAGCCTCACGCCTTCCCAGCAGGTCATCAAGATCGTCAACGACGAGCTGATCGAGCTCATGGGCGGCAGCAACAGCAAGCTCACGTATTCTCCCAGCGGCTTCACCACCATCCTCATGGTGGGTCTGCAGGGCACCGGCAAGACGACCACCTGCGGCAAGCTGGCGGTCTGGCTGCGGAAGAACGGCAAGCAGCCCCTCATGGCAGCCTGCGACATCTACCGTCCCGCCGCCATCGATCAGCTGGAGATCGTCGGGCGCTCCATCGACGTTCCGGTCTATGCGGACAGAAACTCCAAAAACGCGCCGGAGATCGCGCTGGCGGCCAAGGCGGAAGCCATGCGTCTGGGCTGCAACGTCCTGCTGGTGGACACCGCGGGCCGTCTGCAGATCGACGAGGCGCTCATGGACGAGCTGGCAGAGCTGAAGCGCCAGCTGAAGCCGCACGAGATCCTGCTCGTGGTGGACGCCATGACCGGCCAGGACGCCGTCAACGTCGCCACCGGCTTCGACGAGAAGCTCGGCGTGGACGGCATCATCATGACCAAGCTGGACGGCGACACCCGCGGCGGCGCGGCGCTCTCGGCCAAGGCGGTCACGGGCAAGCCCATCAAGTTCGTGGGCATGGGCGAAAAGATGGACGCGCTGGAGCCCTTTCATCCGGAGCGCATGGCATCCCGCATCCTCGGCATGGGCGACATGCTCAGCCTCATCGAAAAGGCGCAGGAGAGCTACGACGACGAAAAGGCCGCGGAGCTGGAGCGCAAGATGCGCAAGAACCAGTTCACGCTGGAGGACTTCCTGGAGCAGTTCGGACAGATCCGCAAGATGGGCGGCCTCGGCAAGATGCTGGACCTGATGCCCGGCCTCAGCAGCAAGCAGAAGCAGGAGGTGGACCTGGACCAGAGCGAGAAGGAGTTCCGCCGCATGGAAGCCATCATCCTCTCCATGACCCCGGAGGAGCGCAGAGATCCTTCCATCCTGAACGCCAGCCGCAGAAAGCGCATCGCCCAGGGATGCGGTCTGCCGGTCAGCCAGATCAACAGCCTGATCAAACGCTACGACGAAGCGAAGAAGATCATGAAGCAGTATGCCCGCCCCGGCAAGAAGGGCAAGCGAGCGATGTTCAAGGGCTTTGGCCTTTAACATATCATTACAGACCCCATCAAATAAAAATTTAATAGCAAATGGAGGACAAAAACAATGGCAGTAAAGATCAGATTGAAGAGAATGGGCGCCAAGAAGAAGCCTTTCTACAGAGTGGTCGTGGCGGATTCCCGCAGCCCCAGAGACGGCAGATTCATCGAGGAGCTCGGCTACTATGATCCCCTGAAGGATCCCGCGGAGATCAAGATCGACGCCGAGAAGGCCCAGAAGTGGCTCGCCAACGGCGCTCAGCCCACCGACACCGTCCGCGCCCTGCTCAAGAGAGCCGGCATCGAGAAGGCGGCCAAGGCGGCCAAGGCCGAAGAAGCGCCCGCGGCAGAGAGCGTCGAAGCATAAGGACGGGTGGACACGATGGTGGAATTGGTGGAGATCATCGCCAAGGCACTGGTCGAGCACCCTGAAGAGGTCACGGTCACGGAAACGGCCGCGGAGGGAGAAACGGTCATCGAACTGAAAGTCGCTCCCTCGGACATGGGCAAGGTCATCGGCAAGCAGGGCCGCATCGCCAAAGCGCTGCGCACCGTAGTCAAGGCCGCTGCCACGAAAAACGACCAGAAGGTCTCTGTCGAGATCGTACAGGAATGAGAGAACTGAGATTAGGGGCAGTCACCTCCGCGGTCGGCCTTCGGGGCGAGCTGCGGGTCTACCCCTATACAGACTATAAGGAAAAATTCGAAGAGATCCCTCACGTGCTGCTGAACGGGGAGAAGCGCCTGATCCAGAAGGTCCGCTATCACAAGAACATGGTGATCCTGAAGCTGGAAGGCGTGGAGGACCGCAGCGCGGCGGAGGCGTGCAAAGGCATGCTTCTGACGCTGCCGCTGGAGGAGATGCCGCCCCTGCCCGAAGACAGCTATTACGTCTTCGACCTGAAGGGCTGCCGCGTCCTGGAGGCGGGCAGCGGCAGGGAGCTCGGCGTGCTCGCGGACGTGACCCTCGGCGCCGCGCAGGATCTCTACGAGGTGGAGCGGCCGAACGGAAAGCGCTTTCTGGTCCCGGCGGTCCGGGAATTCGTGAAGGACGTGGATCTGGAAGCGAAGACCGTCAGCCTGCAGCTGATCGAGGGCATGATGGATGAAGATTAAGGTGCTCAGCCTCTTTCCGGAGATGTTCGCGCCCGTGCGGGAGATGAGCATCCTCGGGCGGGCCTGCCAGAAGGGCCTGCTCGAGATCCGGACCATCGACATCCGGGACTATACCCTGGACAAACATAAAAAGACCGACGATACCCCCTTTGGCGGCGGTGCCGGCATGGTGATGGCCCCGGAGCCGGTGTTCCGCGCCCTGGAGGCGGCGGAGGCCGGAAAGGGGCGTATCTTTTATATGTCCCCGCGCGGCCGCATGCTGGACGAAGCGCTGCTGCGGGAGATCGCGGCGCTGGACGAGTGGACGCTGGTCTGCGGCCACTACGAAGGGCTGGATCAGCGGGCCATCGAGCGCTGGGGCATGGAGGAGATCTCCATCGGAGACTACATCCTGACCGGCGGCGAGCTCCCGGCCATGGTGCTGATCGACGCCGCGGCGCGTTTCCTGCCGGGCGTGCTCGGCTCGGAGGAATCCAACCTGGAGGAGTCCGTCTATTCCGGCCTGCTGGAATACCCGCAGTATACGAAGCCCCGCAGCTTCCGGGAGGATGAGGTGCCGGAGGTGCTCCTTTCCGGAGATCACCGGAAGATCCGCCTCTGGCGGCTGGAGCAGTCGCTGCGACTGACGGCGGAGCGGCGGCCGGATCTCTTCGAGCGCTACCTGCGGGAGCACGGCACGCCGCCGGACAAAGAAGAACGGCGCCTGATCGGCGAGATCGCGCGCGAGCACGGCTATCCCGTGGAGGAAGAGCCGCCGAAGCGCCGCCGGCGCAAGGCGGACTGAGAAGGAGAACACGATGGCAAAAGAACGCAAGCACAGAGGCATGCCGCTCGTCGTCCTCCTTTTTCTCATTGTTTTCGCGGCGCTTTGCATCATCATCTACGTGCGCCCCGTGGTGCAGGACGTGCTGACGAAGACCGAAGTGATCAGCTACGGCAGCATGCAGATCACGGACGAAGTCGAATGCTATTTCGTCCGCGACGAAACGGTGGTCTACGCCGGCGAGAGCGGCACCCCGCAGTATTATTTCGAACAGGGCGAACGCGTGCGGAAGGGAAGCCGCATCATGGACATCGTGCCGGGCGGCGGCTCCTATACCGCGGCTTCGAGCGGCTGCCTGCTGAGCTACTACGGCGACGGCCTGGAGGCGCAGTTCTCGCCGGCCAATCTGGACACGCTGCAGCCCCTGCCGGAAGACGCGGAAGGACAGGAAGCGCAGCCGGAGATGGAGGACTACCGCCGCGGCAGCGTCGCGCAGGGCGACGCGGTCTATAAGCTGGTGCGCGCGGACGTCTGGTACGCCGTGGCCTGGGTGGACGCCCAGGACATCACGAAATACAACAAGGGCGCCGGCATCACGCTGCAGCTTCCGCACGGCAGCGTCAAGGGGAGCATCTACGACATCCAGAGCGCGGCGGAAGGCTGGAAGATCATCCTGAAGTTCACGCGCACGGACCCGGAGAACTACATGCTGCGCCGCGCGGCGGCCACCGTGGTCACAGCGGACCACAGCGGCCTCATGGTCCGCAACATCAGCATCACGGCGCAGGACGGACAGGCCGGCGTCTTCGTGAAGCAGATCAGCGGCGAATTCAGCTTCACGCCCGTCAAGGTCATCTACAGCGACGGCGAGTACTCGCTGGTGGAAGCTTCATACTATGATCAGAAAACGGAGGAGGGCAGCGAACGGATCTATACCGTCGACGCGTACGACGAGATCCTGACGGATGCCAGACAGCAATGAGCATAGCGGAAAACATCGAAAAGGTCCGGCGTGAGATCGCGGCGGCGGCGGAAAAGGCCGGCCGCGACCCGGCGGAGATCCGCCTTTTGGCGGTGAGCAAGACGCGCAGCGTGGAGGAGATGCGGGAGGCCATGGCGGCCGGCCTTTGCGTCTTCGGCGAGAACCACGTGCAGGAGATCCGGGAAAAATATCCGCTTCTTCCGGACGCGTCGTTTCATATGATTGGACATTTGCAGACCAATAAGGTAAAATATATAGTCGATAAGGTGGAACTGATCCATTCCGTAGACAGCCTGCATCTGGCGGAAGAGATCCAGCGTCAGGCCGAGAAGGCGGAGCGCGAGGTGAAGATCCTGCTGCAGGTCAACGCGGCCGGCGAGGCGAGCAAATTCGGCCTGGCCGCCGGAGAAACGGAAGACATGCTGCTCCGGGTGCTGCGGGACTGCCCGCGGATCCGGGTCTGCGGGCTCATGCACATCGCGCCGGCATCGGAAGACATGGAGGCGATCCGCCCCTACTTCCGGCAGGTGAAGGAGCTCTATCAGACGCTGGGCAGGACGGAGCATCCCCGTTGTCAGTTTCAATGGCTCTCCATGGGCATGTCCGGCGACTTTCCGCTTGCCATCGAGGAAGGCGCCAACATCGTGCGCATCGGAAGCGCCATTTTCGGGCCGCGTCAGTACGCGGCGCAATAAGCATCGCAAAGAGCATCAAAAGAGGTTAGGGAGGAAACAGATATGGCTGACGGTTTCATGGGAAAACTGAAGAACCTTGTGGGGA
>JAEELK010000209.1 GCA_016282655.1 Bacillota bacterium
GGCGTCAACTTCGAAGTCGCTCTGTTCCCCGTGATGGATTCTTCCAAGGCCACCTACGGCCAGGTCATCGGCGGCCCGTCCGACTCGCTGGCTGTCTCTGCCAAGTCCAAGAACGTAGACCTGGCTGCCCAGGCCGCTTTCGAGCTGGGCAAAGAGATCTGCCACTACTGCTACCTGGCCGGCTCCGGTCTGCCTGCCTGGACGCCCGACTATGACACCAGCGAGGTCAAGACGCTCGTTTCCGACGTGTCCGGAATCGTCGCCAAGGCCGACGGTATGGTTCTCTTCGGCGACACCGCGATGACGGCCGAGCGCAAGGACATCTACCTTGACTACGTTGCCAAGGTTTACGGCTGCGCGGTCGACGGCGAGGCCTTCATTGCGGGCCTGACCAAGGATATCGGCTGATCATCCCCGGAAAGCGAATCATTTGACTGTATGAAAGAGGCGGCTTTGCGCGGATCGTCCAGGTATCCGCGGAGGCCGCCTCCCCCTCCAAAGCGGGAAGGGTGTGACATATGAAAAAAGAATTCAGCAACAAACTATATATCGCGATCTTTCTGCTGCCTGCGCTGATCCTGTTCTGCGGCGTGCTGATCGCCCCGATCGGAGCTTCCGCATATTACAGCCTGTTCAACTGGAAAGGACCGGGCGCGGAGAAGGTTTTCATCGGCCTTGCCAACTATACGGAACTCTTTACCAGCGATCGGCTGGGTTTTGTCAAGGCGCTCGTCAATTCTCTGCTGCTCGCGGTTTTGTCCGTGGGTCTGCAGCTGCCTCTCGCGCTTGCGCTCGCGCTCGCGCTGGGCAAGAGGATCAAGGGTGAACGCCTGTTTCTCTCGGTCTATTTCATGCCGGTGCTGATCTCCACGGTCGTTATCGGCCAGCTCTGGACAAAGATCTATGATCCGAGTCACGGCGTGCTGAACATGCTGCTGAAGTCGGTCGGGCTGGAAGCGTGGACGCGCGCCTGGCTCGGCGATGTGAATACCGCGCTGGGCGCTGTTCTTGTCCCGACGCTGTGGCAGTACGTCGGCTATCACATGCTGCTGCTCTACGCGGGCGTCAAGAGCGTGCCGACCGAACTGCGCGAGGCCGCGATGCTGGACGGCGCGTCGGACGGACAGGTCAACCGATACATTGTCCTGCCGTACATCAAGCCGATCATCCGCATCAGCGTGATCTTCGCGGTCACCGGCTCGCTGAAATCCTTTGACCTGATCTATGTGCTGACGCAAGGCGGGCCGCTGAACGCCACGGAGGTGCCGAGCACGCTGATGATCCGGATGCTGTTCATCGCAAAGCGCTACGGCATAGGAAGTGCGATCGCCGTACTGCTGATCGCGCTCTGCTTCGGCTTTGCCCTGCTGATCAGCGCGATTTTCAGAGAGGAGGAATGAAGCGGTGAGAAACAACAGCAAGGGCGCAAGAGTTGCCATCTACACCGGCCTTTTCTTGTGGCTGCTCATCAACCTCTTCCCGGTTTACTGGATGTTCACCTTCTCTCTGAAGAACAACGAGGAAATCTACGTAAGCAATCCCGTCGGCCTTCCGCAGCACTGGCTTTGGTCCAACTACGCCAAAGCGCTGAAGCTTGGCTCGATCGGAAGATATTTTCTCAACAGCGCTTTCGTCGCCACGGTCACGATCCTCATCACGCTCGCCGTCGCGCTGATGGCCACCTTTGCGCTGACGCGGCTGATCTGGAAGCAGCGCAAGGCCCTCAACAAGTTCTTTATGCTGGGTCTGACGATTCCGATCCACGTCTCCATCGTGCCGATCTATGTGGTGCTCTCCCGGCTGGGTCTGCGCAACACCTATCTGGCGCTGATCATTCCGTATTCGGCCTTCTCGCTGGCCATGGCCATTCTGGTCTGCACCGGCTTTATGAACGAGATCCCGCGGGAGTTGGACGAGAGCGCCTGTATCGACGGCTGCAGCGTCTGGGGCATCTTCTTCAGGATCATCGTCCCGCTGATGAAGCCCGCCGTGGCCACCGTGGGCATCTACACCTTCCTGCAGTGCTGGAACGAGCTGATGTTTGCCAATGTGTTTGTCGATTCCGGAAAATTCCGGACGCTGCCGGTCGGCATCCAGCAGCTGTTCGGCCAGTATACGACCGAATGGGGCCCCATCGGCGCCGCGCTCGTAATGGCCAGCTTCCCGACGCTGATCATCTACGTCTTCCTCTCGAAGAAGATCCAGGACAGCTTCATCGCCGGGGCAGTCAAGGGCTGAACGATCAAATACCGAAGGGGGAGCAGGATTTGCACCTGTCTCCCCCGTTTTCTAAGGAGTTGAGCGATCGATGAATCGCGAAAAAGCAAGAGCGCAGGCCGCCGCGCTGGTGGCAAAGATGACCCTCGAGGAAAAGGCCTCCCAACTCCGCTACAATTCCCCCGCCATCGAGCGGCTGGGCATCCCGGCTTACAACTGGTGGAACGAGGCGCTCCACGGCGTCGCCCGGGGCGGCACCGCCACCAGCTTTCCCCAGGCGATCGGCCTGGCCGCCACCTTCGACGACGCGCTTATCGAGCAGCTGGGCGATGTGGCCGCCACCGAGGGGCGCGCAAAGTACAACGCCCTGTCGATAAGGGGCGACCGGGACATCTACCACGGGCTGACCTTCTGGTGCCCCAACATCAACATCTTCCGCGATCCCCGCTGGGGCCGCGGTCAGGAGACCTACGGCGAGGATCCCTACCTGACAAGCCGCATAGGCCAGGCCTATGTCCGGGGACTTCAGGGCAGCGGCGAAACGCTGAAATCCGCCGCCTGCGCCAAGCATTTCGCCGTTCACTCCGGACCGGAGGCCCTCCGCCACCGCTTTGACGCCCGGGCCACGCCCAAGGACATGGAGGAGACCTATCTCCCCGCCTTCCGGGATCTGGTGACTAAGGCGGGCGTCGAGGCCGTCATGGGCGCCTACAACCGCACAAACGGAGAGCCCTGCTGCGGCAGCAAGGCTCTCCTGGTGGACACGCTCCGCGGCGCCTGGGGGTTTGCCGGCCATGTGGTCTCCGACTGCTGGGCGGTCCGGGACTTCCACACCGGCCACAAGGTCACGGCGACGCCGCAGGCGTCCGCCGCGCTGGCCCTGTCGATGGGCTGCGACCTCAACTGCGGCTGCGCCTATCATTTCATTGTGGACGCCGTCGAGGTCGGCCTGGTAGAAGAGGAGAGCGTTACGGAGGCCGCCGTGCGGCTGTTTACCACCCGCTTCCTGCTGGGCATTATGGGGGAGGGCAGCGAGTACGATGACATCCCCTATACCGCCGTAGAGTGTCCGGAACACCTGGCAAAGGCCCACGAGGCAACGCTGAAAAGCTGCGTGCTGCTGAAGAACAACGGCATCCTGCCGCTGAACGCCGAAACTGTCGGCACCGTGGGCGTCATCGGCCCCAACGCCGACAGCCGCGACAGCCTCATCGGCAACTATCACGGGACCTCCTCCCGCTACATCACCGTGCTGGAGGGCATCCAGGACGCCATGGCCGGCCATGGCCGCGTGCTCTGCAGCGCCGGCTGCCACCTGAGCCTCGACCGCATCGAGCCTCTCGCCCGGCAGGATGACCGGCTGGCGGAGGCGGAAGCCGTCGCCGCTGCCAGCGACCTGGTGGTGCTGGTGCTGGGCTACGACGAGCACTGGGAAGGGGAAGAGCCTGACGACAGCAACGCCGGCGACGCCGGCGACAAGCCCGACCTTCTGCTCCCGGCGCCCCAGCGGACGCTGCTGTCGCGCGTGCTGGACGTTGGCAAGCCCACCGTCGTGGTGCTGCTGGCGGGCAGCAGCGTGGACCTCAGCGAGGCAGAGACCCGAGCCGACGCGGTGCTGCTGGGCTGGTATCCCGGCGCCCGGGGCGGCAGGGCCATCGCCGAGCTGCTGTTCGGCAAGGTCTCCCCCTCCGGCAAGCTGCCGGTGACCTTCTATCGGAACGAAGCGCTCTCCGAGCTGCCGGACTTCACGGATTATTCCATGCAAAACCGCACGTATAAATACTATACCGGTACGCCCTTATATCCCTTCGGCTATGGGCTGAGCTATGCGGACATGGCCCTGCGCGGGCTGTCCGCCGACCGGACGGAGGCCCGCGTCACCGTGGAAAACCGCAGCGGCTTCGACGCCGAGCAGGTGGTGGAGCTGTACCTGAAGGATGCGGACAGCCCTGACGCGCCCACCCATCCGATCCTGGCGGGTTTTGCCCGCATCCGCGTGGCCGCGCACGCTGCCGAGATGCTGACGGTCCCCCTCGACCCTGCGGCCTTTACCGTCGTCGGCGACGACGGCGTCCGCCGTGCGGGGAGCGGAACCTGGACCCTTTATGCCGGCTTCGGCCAGCCCGATGCGCGCACCGAGGAACTTACCGGACAGAAGTGCCTGTCCGTCACCATCAGGGAGGACTGACAATGCTGTATATCGGAATTGATCTGGGGACCTCGGCGGTGAAGCTGCTGCTCGTTGACGACGCCGGCGCGATCCTGAACACTGTCACAAAAGAATACCCCCTTGTCTTTCCCCAGCCCGGCTGGAGCGAGCAGGACCCCACCGATTGGTGGGACGGCTGCCTCGCCGGCCTGAAGGAGCTGCTGTCCGGCTTTGACGCCGGGCAGGTGGCCGGCGTCGGCTGCGGCGGGCAAATGCACGGGCTCGTCATCCTGGATGCCGCTGACGTGGTCATCCGCCCGGCCATCCTCTGGAACGACGGGCGTACCGCAGAGGAGACGGCATATCTGAATACCGTCATCGGCCGGGAGAAGCTCTCCGCGCTGACCGCCAATATCGCCTTCGCCGGTTTCACCGCGCCGAAGCTCCTCTGGGTGAAAAAGCACGAACCGGAGCATTTTGCCCGCATCGACAAAATCATGCTGCCGAAAGACTATATCAACTACTGTCTCACCGGCGTGCACACCTGCGACTATTCCGACGCC
>JAEELK010000210.1 GCA_016282655.1 Bacillota bacterium
CGAGGGCAGCCTGACCGCCATCGGCAACCTCGGCCTCCAGGGCGTCCAGGTCTACGTCTCCTGCGTGGATGAGGGCACCGCCAAGTACATCCAGGAGGGCACGGTCATGGGCGGCAACGACGGCATCTCTCTCGCCTGCTTCATCTCCAGCACCCTGGTGCTGAACTACCTGGCCGGCAACAAGATCGTCGACGCCAACGGCAAGGCCCCGCGCCTGAGCACCCATCCCTTCCAGGTCAACCAGCAGAACGTTGACAACTACATGAAGGTCTTCTTCTCCGACGAGGCGCATCCCTTCACCAAGGGCATGCTGGAAGACCTGGTCAACCCCAACACCACCTATGACGACTATGTGAAGCTGGTCAACGAGATCAACCTTGACTACATGCTGAAGGCCAACGGCATCAGCTAAAAAAACTCCGCGCACCGATATACAGCCTGTCTGCCCTGCGGCGGGCAGGCTGTATTTACAAGCAGACGGGAACGCTGCGCAGCCGCGCGCCATCGCGGCGCTTTTCGCCCCCTGCCGCCTGCTTCAGGTTTCGTGATCCGTTCCCGCAACCATTCTCGCTTACAGAAATGAGGGATAAGCGAATGCCGACAACTGCAAACGGCCGCCGCGCGCGCACATTGAAGAACTGGCAGTTCGACCTGATCTTCGCCGCGGCGATCGTTCTGGTGCTGCTGCTGTTCCATCTGATCTCCGGCGGCAGCTTTCTGGAATGGTCGAACGTGAAGGGCATCCTCTCCCGCTCGGCCTATCCGTCCTTTATCGCCTGGGGCTTCTGCTTCCTGTTTGCCTGCGGCTACACCGACATGTCCATCGGCGGCGTGGTGGTGCTGGGCTCCTTCGCCTCGTGCATCTTCGGCAACTGGTACGGCCTGCCGGGCGTCATCCTGGGCGGTCTCCTCGTGGGACTGTGCCTCATCTTCATCAACTTCCTGATCTTCACCTATTCCGGCATCCCCTCGTGGATCGCGGGCATCAGCCTTGCCATGATCTACGAGGCGCTGGCCTTTCTGCTGAAGATCTCCAAGGGCACGAAGGCCCTGATCTCCACCTCGCTCGACAAGGAATACCGCGTGCTGGGGCAGCTGCCCTGGTGCTTCATATTGCTGCTGATCGGGCTCGTCGTGGTCTATTTCCTCTATAACCGCACCACGGTCGGCTTGAACATCCGCGCGCTGGGCGGCAGCCGCGACGTTGCGGAAAAGCTCGGCATCAACGCGAAAAAGACCCTGCTGTTCGTGGGGCTCATCAGCGGCATCCTGGTGGGCGTCTCCTGCGTGCTGCAGCAGAGCTACGCCGGCCAGACCACGGTCAAGACCGGTCTGACCAGCATCAACATGATCTTCCAGCCCCTCGCGATCTACCTGCTGGCGCAGATCATCCGGGAGCGGATCAACATCGTCATCTGCGTCCCCATCTGCGCGTTCATCCTCTATTCCATCTTCAATCTGCTGACGATGCTGGGCGTCCCGTCCGGCACGCTGCAGGAGGCGTGCCTGGGCGCGTTCATCGTGATCTTCGGCATCGTCGGCTCCCGGAAGGTGAGGGGGGTAGTGAAATGAGCGGCGGGACGATCCTGGAAATCCACGGGCTGAACAAGCATTTCGGCCCCACCTACGCCAACCGCAATATCGACTTCACCCTCCGCCGCGGCGAGGTCCGCGGTCTGATCGGGGAGAACGGCTCCGGCAAGAGCACGCTTCTGAGCCAGATCGCCGGCCTCTACCGCCCCGACAGCGGCGAGATGCTTGTCAACGGCGGGAAGTACGATCCCCACTCCCCGCTGGACGCGAACGCCCACGGCATCAGCATGGTCATGCAGGAGCTGGGCGTCATCGGCAGCCTGCCCGCCGGCGTCAACGTCTTCCTCGGCCGCACCGGGCAGTTCGCGAAGGGCGGCATCGTGGACCTGCGGGAGATGAACCGCGCGGCCGCGGCGGTCTTTGAAAAGTGGGGGCTGCGCATGCCGCCGCTCAACCGCCTGACCGAGAACATGATCATCGAGGACCGCAAGATGATCGAGCTGGCCCGCGCGCTGTCGATCGAGCCGGAGATTTTGCTGCTGGACGAGGTGACCCAGTCCCTGTCCCTGAACAACCGCAACAGCCTCTACGAGCTCATCGCCCGCTACCGGGACATGGACCGCAGCGTCATCGTCATCACGCACGACATCGAGGAGATGATCCGCATCACCGACACCATCACCGTCCTGCGCGACGGGCAGGTGGTGGGGGAGGTCGTCTCCGCGGAGACGGACCCGGACCAGATCCGCATGATGATGGTCGGCCGCCAGATCAGCGGCGACTACTACCGCGACGACACGACGCCCGACTGCGACGGCGAGACCGTCCTCTCCGTCCGGGACCTCTCCGTTCCCGGCGAGCTGGAGGACGTCAGCTTCGACGTGCACGCCGGCGAGATCCTCGGCTTCTGCGGCCTCAGCGACGCCGGCATCCACTCGATCGGCAAGGCCGTCTACGGCCTCATCCGCGGCAGCGGCACGGTGCATTTCCTGCCCACGGACGTGAACATCACGAGCGCGCCCCAGGCGCTCGCCAACCACATCGGCTACGTCCCGAAGGACCGTGACCGCGAGGCGCTGCTGATCCACGCCTCCATCCGCGACAACGCCGTCCTCCCCTCGGTGGAGGAGCTGCGCGCCGCGGCGGGCCTGCTGCCGCCCGGCAGGGTCAACAGCATGGCCGAGGGGATCCGCAGCCGCTTCTCCGTCAAGAGCACCGGCATCGCCCAGACCACGGACGCCCTCTCCGGCGGCAACAAGCAGAAGATCAACCTGGGCCGCTGGCTGGCCAAGGATCTGCGTCTTCTGATCCTCGACTGCCCCACCCGCGGCGTCGACGTCGGCGTCAAGGCCGCCATCTACGCGCTGATGAAGGAGGCAAAGAAAAACGGCATCGCCATCATCCTGATCTCCGACGAGCTGACCGAGGTCCTAGGCATGGCCGACCGCCTGCTGGTCATGAAGGACGGGCGCGTCACGAAGGAGATCCGGCGCGATGAGGACTTTACCGAGCAATCTGTGATTGGGGTGATGATCTGATGAAAACCGACAAGAAAGCCGCCAAGCTCCGCATGTCGGAGCTGGTGCCCTTCATCGCCTTCGTGGTGCTGCTGGTCTTCTTCTCCATCGGCACCGGGGGAAAGATGCTCTCCTCCTACTCCCTGAAGATGCTGATCGAGCAGTCCATCCTGACGATCATCTCCGGCTGCGGCGTGCTCTTCGTCGTGGCCCAGGGCTCCATCGACCTGAGCGTCGGCGTCAACGTCGCGCTGAGCGGCGTCATCGCCATGCACGTCGCCCAGTCCACCGGCGTCGGCTGGCTGATGATCCCCGTCGCGCTGCTGATCGGCCTTTTCATGGGCCTGCTCAACGGCGTCATCGTCAGCAAATGCCACGTCCCGTCGTTCACGCTCTCCATCGCCATGCTCATCGGCGTGCGCGGCATCGTCAACTATATCCAGACCATCATCGGCGTGGAATACGTGCCCGCGAGCATGCTCTTCATCACCTCCTCCGGCTTCCGCATCGCGGCCTTCGTGGTGATCGCGGCGATCATGGCCTATCTCTTCGAGTTCACGAAGCTCGGCCGCTACAGCCGCGCCATCGGCGAAAACGAGACCACGGCGCGCTTCGTGGGCGTCCCGGTGGACCGGATGAAGATCCTGGTCTTCGCCCTCTCCGGCCTGATGGCGGGCTGCGGCGCGCTGTTCTCCATGGCCACCGTGGGCGGGACCACCCAGACCATGGGCGTCTTCCTGGAGATGAAGGTCGCCATGAGCATCTTCTTCGGCGGCGTGCTGGTCACCGGCGGCAGCAGCGCCAAGTTCTACAAGATCATTCTCGGCTCGCTGTCCATCACGATCATCGTCTACGGCCTGTCGCTGATGGGCATGTCCGACAGCCACATTTCCCAGTCCGTGGAGGGCGGCCTGCTTCTGCTGATCCTCTTCATGACCATCGTGTCCAACCGGAAAAAGAAGGCCCGCGGCGAGACGGCCGCCCCCGCCCCGGGGGAGACGCCGCCTGCCGAACAGACTTAATACGAAAACCCAATCAAGGAGGTAATCTCATGACTGATTATTCCGTAAAAGCGCCCATCCTCTACGGCTGCGGCGCCATCCGCGCGCTCGGCGAGCGGGTGAAGGGCTTCGGCGCGAAGAAGCCCATGCTGATCTGCGACCCCAACCTGAACGCCGAAACGCTCAAAAAGGCGACCGACAGCATCACGGCCGCGGGTCTGGACTATGTGCTCTTCAACGAGACCCGGTCCGACGCGCCCATCGAGGTCATCGACCGCTGCGGCGAGATCGCCCTCCGCGAGAAGGCGGACTGCATGGTGGGCATCGGCGGCGGCTCCACGCTGGACACCGCCAAGGCCGCGGCCATCCTGCTCAGCCATCCCGGCCCCATCAAGCAGTACATCCTCGCCCAGCCCATCCAGGTGGACGTGGACGTCCCGATCATCCTGCTGCCCACCACGGCGGGCA
>JAEELK010000211.1 GCA_016282655.1 Bacillota bacterium
AGTGCGGTTTCTGCACCCCGGGCATGATCATGTCCGCCAAGGCGCTGCTGGACAAGAACAACGATCCCACCGTGGCCGAAGTGCGCGAGGCCCTCGGTGGCAACCTCTGCCGCTGCACCGGTTACGTCAACATCGAAAAAGCCGTGTTCGCCGCCGCAGAGAGAATGAGAAAGGGGGAATAACACAATGAAATACGTTGGTAAAGACATCGGCCGCAAAGACGGCTATGACAAGGCGACCGGCCGCGGCCTCTTCACCTCGGACATCTTCCTTCCCCGCATGACCTACGCGAAGGTGCTGCGCAGCCCCTACGCCCATGCGAAGGTCCTCTCCATCGACACCAGCGAGGCCGAGGCCCTGCCCGGCGTCGTTGCGGTAGCTTCCTTCAAGAACACCACCAACAAGCTCTTCAACTGCGCGGCGCCCATGTTCCTCACCCCGCCGCCCCACCAGTGCGTGCTGGATCAGACCGTCTTCACGGACACCCCGAAGTACATCGGCGATGAGATCGCTGCCGTCGCGGCGGAGACCGTGGAGATCGCGGAGAAGGCCGTGAAGCTGATCAAGGTGGAGTATCAGGAGCTGCCCGCGGTCTACGATCCGCTGGAAGCCATGAAGCCCGACGCTCCCAAAGTGCAGCCCGAATGCGCCAACCCGCAGTTCAACAACATCTGCGGCGGTCCCATCGAGCTGGCCTTCGGCGGAGACGTGGACGAAGCCTTCAAGAAGTGCGACGTCATCGCGGAATATGAACTCGTCCTTCCCAGAGTCAAGCAGGCGCAGATGGAGACCCACGGCGCAGTGGCCACCTACAATCCGGACGGCCATCTGGAGGTCATCTGCACCACGCAGGCTCCCTATCCCACCAAGTACATCCTGGCGGAGGCCTTTGATCTCCCCTACAGCCACGTCACCGTAAAGAATCCTCCTTACGTCGGCGGCGGCTTCGGCGTCCGCATCGGCATCTCCGGCAAGGCAGAAGCCATTGCGGCAGCCCTGTCCATGAAGTGCTTCCGTCCCGTCAAGTACATCTACACCCGTGAAGAGGACTTCACCTGCTCCGACAGCAGACACGGCGGCTACCTGAAGATGAAGCTCGGCGCCACCAAGGACGGCAAGATCATCGCGCAGGACGGCTTTGCAGCTCTGAACACCGGCGCCTATGCCACCTTCGGCGTGGACCTGCTCGGCGTCTGCGGCGCCTGCGGCACCCTCGGCACCTACAACATCCCCAACGCCCGTTACCTCGGCTGGCCGGTCTATACCAACCAGGAGACCGCCGGCGCCATGAGAGGTTACGGCTCTCCGCAGGGCTGCTCCATGGTAGAACCCTGCATCGAGATCCTGGCGGAGAAGCTGGGCATGGATTCCATCGAGCTCAGAAAGATGAACACCACGAAGGAAGGCGACCAGAACTGGTTCCCGTACTGGCCGGAAGGCGTGTACACCACCAACGAGTGCCTGGACATCGCCGCGGAGAAGAGCGACTACTACAAGAAGCACGGCAAGGCCAAGGAGCAGACGGGCCGTTATCGCCGCGGCATCGGCATCGCCACCTGCACCCACGTCACCAACGCCGGCCCCTTCTGCGTAGAGCACAACACCGTCACTGCACGCATCGAGGCGGACGGTACGCTGCTCGTGAACGGCACCTTCCCGGAGATCGGCCCCGGCACCAGCACGGCTGCCCTGCAGGTCGCCTGCGAGCTCATCGGCACCACGTTCGATGACGCCAGACTGGCCTTCGGCAACACCGATCTGACCGGTTTCGACGTAGGCTCCCATGCCACCCGTACCATCTACACCGTCAGCAAGTGCCTGGAGGCGCTGGCGCCGAAGCTGCGCGCCCAGATCTTCCAGTACGTTGCCGATACCAGAAAGCTGCCGCTCGACAAGCTCGACATGGCCGAGAGCATCATCACCTGCGACGGCAAGGAAGTTGTCACGCTGAAGGAGATCGCGCTGGAAGCGCACCTCGGCGGCAGGATGTTCATCGAGACCACCAACACCACTCCTCCGGGACTGCTGCCCAAGTACGCGCAGACCGCAGAGGTAGAAGTAGACGTGGAGACCGGCATGGTCCGCTGCCTGAAGGTGGTAGCGCCTCATGACGTGGGCCGCGCGGTCAACCCGCCGCTCTGCAGAGGCCAGATCGAAGGCGGCGTCCTGCAGGCCGTAGGCTACGCCCTCACCGAAGAGATGACCTATCAGGAAGGCAAGGGCTTCTACAACAAGAACTTCCACAGCTACATGGAGCCCACCGCCGACAGCCGTCCGGAGATCGAAGCCATCCTGGTGGAGCATCCGGAAAACAACGGTACGCTGGGCATCATCGGCATCGGCGAGATCGGCATCATCCCGACGCTGGCCGCCATCAACAACGCCGTCTATGACGCCACCGGCGTCCGCTTCCACGAGTTCCCGCTCACTCCGGAGAGAGTGCTGAACGGCCTCAAGGCAGCCGGCATCACCGCCAAATAAGCGTTTTACGAAACCCCTCTTTTAAAACGTATCCGGGGCAGCAATGCCCCGGATATTTTTCTTTTTGTCTCGCCCCTTGCCCCCGTTTGGGCCATCGTGTATAATAAAAATAATCAATAGACAAACCGCTCGGTTTCACATAGGATCAGAAAACGCAAACGCATACTCAACTGAAGAAAGGGGCGATTCCAATGGTGAAATTGATCGTCGGTCACAAGGGGACCGGCAAGACGAAAATGATGATCAAGCTGGCCAACGAGGCCGTCGAGACTTGTCGCGGCAGCGTGGTGTTCATCGATAAAAACAAACGGCTGGTCCTGGACCTCAAATACCGGATCCGCGTGGTCTGCATGGAGGACTATCCGAGCATCACCAACATCGATGAATACATCGGCTTCATCTACGGCATCATCAGCTCGGACCACGACATCGAACAGATCTACGTGGACGGCATCATGCATCACAAGGACGTGCAGATCCTGGACATGGGCGAGTTCCTCGCCCGTCTGAAAGAGATCTCCGCGGAAAGAAACATCGATTTCATCGTCAGCATCAGCGCGGAGTTCGAAGAACTGGGCAACGCCGCGGAGGGCTGTGAGATCCTTCATAAATAGACGACAAATAGAGCACATTTTTATTCTCCACTCCGCAGGCGGCGCTGTCATCAGGCAGCGCCGCCTGCAATTCCCGGTTCTTTAGGAAGGGCGGACAGATGAAGGAAGACCTGAGAAGCATGGATCTGAAGGCGCTCAGCGGCTATATGGCAGCGCTGGGGCAGCCGCGCTTTCGCGCGGAGCAGATCCTGGGCTGGATCGCGAAGGGCGCGCGCGAGATCGACGAGATGCGGAATCTGCCGAAGCAGCTGCGGGAGCGGCTGCAGGAGACCGCCTATCTGGAAGAGCTCCGGGTCCTGACGGTGCAGCGGGCCGCGGACGGCACGCGGAAATACCTGCTGGGCCTGCCGGACGGGAACGCCATCGAATGCGTCTTCATGAAGTACAAGTACGGCAACTCCGCCTGCGTCTCCTCGCAGGCCGGCTGCCGCATGGGCTGCGCCTTCTGCGCCTCCACGCTGCGCGGCCTGGCCCGGAGCCTGACGGCGGGCGAGATGCTGGAACAGATCCTCTGCATGGAGCGCGACACGGGCGAGCCGGTCAGCCACGTGGTGGTCATGGGCAGCGGCGAGCCCTTCGACAACTACGAGAACCTCTGCCGCTTCCTGACCCTGCTCCACGAGCCCAAGGGAAGGAACATGAGCCTGCGGAACATCACCGTCTCCACCTGCGGCCTCATCCCGCGCATGGAGCAGTTCCGGGAGGACTTTCCGCAGGTCAATCTGGCGGTCTCTCTGCACGCGCCGAACCAGAAGCTCCGCCGGGAGATCATGCCCGTGGCGAAGAGCTATGGCTTCGATGTTCTCCTGGACGCCTGCCGCGCCCACGCGCGTGAGACCGGCCGGCGGGTCACCTTCGAATACGCGCTCATCGCGGGCTTCAACGATCAGCCGGAGCACGCGCGAGAGCTGGCGCAGAAGCTCTCCGGCATGCTATGCCACGTGAACCTGATCCCGCTGAACCGGGTGCGGGAGAGCCGCCTTTCCGGGACGACGCGGGAGGAAGCCCTCGCGTTCCAGAAGATCCTGGAGGAGCGGGGGATCCCGGCGACCATCCGCAGGGAGCTCGGCGCGGAGATCGACGCCGCCTGCGGCCAGCTGCGCCTCGGCGCGCAGTAGCGCCCGGGAGCCTGCGTGGCCCGCCCGGCGCGGCCGGAGGATCGCTGTGACAAACGCTTGAAAGCGAAAAGCGCAGCGTATATAATGAAAGATACGATATTATCGCCCCAAAGAGGTAACGGAATGGACAGAAATCTGCCGAAAAACTATCAGCCCAAGGAATTTGAAGACCGCATCTACAGCGCCTGGGAGGAGAGCGGTTCCTTCCACGCGAAAGGAGATCCCGACAAGACGCCCTTCACCATCGTCATGCCGCCCCCGAACATCACCGGGCAGCTGCACATGGGCCACGCCCTGGACCACATCCTGCAGGACGTCCTGACCCGCTGGAAGCGTCTGCAGGGCTTCGACGCCCTCTGGCTGCCGGGCAGCGACCACGCCTCCATCGCCACCGAGGTGAAGGTGGCGGACAAGCTGCGCACGGAAGAGGGCCTCACAAAAGAGGACCTGGGCAGAGAAGCCTTCCTGGAGCGCGTCTGGGACTGGAAGCGCGTCTACGGCGGCCGCATCACCGAGCAGTGCAGAAAGCTCGGCGATTCCTGCGACTGGGAGCGCGAGCGCTTCACCATGGACGAGGGCTGCAACAAGGCCGTCGTCGAGTTCTTCATCCGCCTCTACGAAAAGGGCCTCATCTATAAGGGCAGCCGCATCATCAACTGGTGCCCCAGCTGCAAGACCTCCCTCAGCGACGCGGAAGTGGAGCACGAGGACGTCAAAGGAAAGTACTACTACGTGCACTACGAGGGCGTGGACAACGAAGGCATCACCGTCGCCACCTCCCGCCCCGAGACCATGTTCGGCGACGTCGCCATCGCCGTCAATCCCTCGGACAGCCGCTATGCCGACATGGTCGGCAAGAAGGTCATCCTGCCGCTGGTCGGCCGCGAGATCCCCGTGGTGGCGGACCCCTATCCGGACCCGGAGAAGGGCACCGGCGCGGTGAAGATCACCCCGGCCCACGACGCCAACGACTTCGAGGTGGGGCAGCGCCAGCATCTGGACATCCTCTGCTGCATCAACGACGACGCCACCATGAACGAGCTGGCCGGGAAATACGCCGGCATGGACCGCTACGAGTGCAGAAAGGCCATGCTGGAGGAACTGGAGTCCCTGGGGCAGCTCGTGAAGATCGAAGAGATCGACATCCCCATGGGCAGCTGCTACCGCTGCCACACCGTCATCGAGCCGCTGGTCAGCGAGCAGTGGTTCGTGGCCATGGAGGAGCTCGCGAAGCCCGCCATCGAGGCCGTCAAGACCGGCGATCTGGTCTTCGTGCCCGAGCGCTTTGAAAAGACCTATCTGCACTGGCTGGAGAACATCCGCGACTGGTGCATCTCGCGGCAGCTCTGGTGGGGCCACCGCATCCCGGCGTA
>JAEELK010000212.1 GCA_016282655.1 Bacillota bacterium
AAGCGCTTTGCGCAGAAGCGGCAGGCGCGGATCGCGGCGCTGGAGGCGCGCGCGGTCCCCGCGGTGGAAGCCGCAGACCGTTTCTTCGACCGCCTGGCGGAAGGGATCGACGCCCTTCGGCGGCGGGACGCCGCCCTCTGCGACTGGGCGGAGACGCACAAAGGCAAGGCCCTGGGCCTGGCCGGCGCGGCCGGCGCTCTCGTTCTGCTCTGCGCGCTGATCGTCGGAAGCTCCACGGCCTATGAATACTATTATCACGGCAAACTGATGGGCCTGGTCAAGGACCAGCAGGACGTCCTGAGCACGGTGGAGCTCATCGGAGACGACCTCGGCTATCTTTACGGCGCCAACGTCCGCATCGACGCGGAGCAGGACATCAGCTTCAAGCGCGTCCATCGCTTCGGCGCGAAGACGGACGGCAAAGAAGACATCCTGAACACCATCACCTATATGCGCAACATGGAGTTCACCGGCTACGGCCTCTACGTGAACGGCAGCCGTGTGGCGCTGCTCGATTCCGAGGAGAGCGTTGAGGCGGTGCTCCACACGATGCAGGAGAGCTTTCTGCAGCGCGGCGAGGACCGGGAATACCTCGAGATCGGCTTTGCGGAGAACACGGAGACCCGCGAGGTCACAGCGAAGCTCGGCGAGCTGGACAGCCGGGAAGAAGCGCTGCAGTATCTGATGACCGGCGGCATCGCCCAGCAGTTCTACACCGTGCAGTCCGGAGACACGCTCTCCGGGATCGCCGCCGCAAACGGCCTGACGGAAGACGAGCTGAGCGCGCTGAATCCCGGCGTGCAGCCCACGCGTCTGCAGATCGGCCAGCAGCTGGTCGTCAGCAACACGGTGCCGCTCCTGACGGTCCAGACGGTCGAAGTCACGAACTACATCGAAGCCATTCCCTACGAGATCACCTACGAGCAGACCTCCAATCTCTACGTCGGAGAGAGCCGCACCAAGACCGCCGGCGTCAACGGCGAGCGGCAGGTGGTCGCCAAGATCACGCGCAACAACGGCGTGGAGGTCGCCCGCGAAGAGCTGGGCCAGACGATCCTTTCCGAGCCGAGCCCGCAGGTCGTCTTGCAGGGCACCAAGGAGCTTCCGCCGCTCATCGGCACGGGCACCTTCGTCCTGCCGGTCCGCGGCTACACGCTGACCTCCCGCTTCGGAACGCGCTGGGGACGGATGCACACCGGCATCGACATGGCCTGCGCCAAGGGCACGCCGGTCTATGCCACGGACGGCGGAACGGTCATCTCCGCGGGCTGGGAGAACGGCAAGGGCTACACCATCCGCATCGACCACGGCAAGAACGTCACCTCGGTCTACGCGCATCTGAGCGCCATTTACGTCAGCTCCGGCAACAAGGTCTATCAGGGGCAGAACATCGGCGCGGTCGGCTCCACCGGAAACTCCACCGGCCCCCATCTCCATTTCGAGATCATCGTCAACGGCAATTTCAAGAATCCTTTAGACTATATCTAACACAGGAAAGAGAGGTGCCCCATGGAACAGAAGACCATCCTCATCGTAGAAGACGAACGCTCCATCTCCGACATCATCAAATTCAACCTGAACAAAGAGGGCTTTCAGGTGGAGACCGCCTATGACGGCCGCGAAGGACTGGAGAAGGCGCTGGGCCTGCATCCGGACCTGATCCTGCTGGACGTGATGCTTCCCTACGTGGACGGCTTCGAGGTCTGCCGCAAGGTGCGCGAGAGCAGCACGGTGCCGATCCTGATGCTCACCGCCAAGGAAGAAGAGGTGGACAAGGTGCTCGGCCTCGAGCTGGGCGCGGACGACTACATCACCAAGCCCTTCGGCATGCGGGAGCTCATCGCGCGCATCCGCGCAAACCTACGGCGCAGCGCGCAGGCGGAGGAATCCAAGAGCGCGCCGGCGGACCTGCAGACCTTCGGCAATCTGACCATCGACATGAACCGCTACGAGGTCTGCAAGGACGGCAAGGTGCTCGAGCTGACCCTCCGCGAATTCGAACTGCTGCGCTATCTGGCGGAGCGGGCGGACCGGGTCTTCTCCCGCGAGCAGCTGCTGGAAGAGGTCTGGGGCTACGAGTATTACGGCGACATCCGCACGGTGGACGTGACGGTGCGCCGCCTCCGCGAGAAGCTGGAAGACAACTCCAGCGATCCGCAGTACATCATGACGAAGCGCGGCGTAGGCTATTATTTCAGGAGGCCGTAAGGAGCGATGAGCCAGACCCGCAAATGGCACAGCATCCGCTGGCGCATCGTGCTCATCTATTTCCTGCTGGTCTTCATCGTCATGGCCGTGGTGGGCGTGTTCATCCTGGGCCAGCTCCGGGATTATCAGATGGCTTCGGTGCGGAGCAATTTCACGAAGATCGTGCAGGAGAACATCCTCTCCGGCATGGCTTACGAGGACCTGAGCGCGAACCGCGAGAGCCTGCAGGCCGACACGGAGGCCTGGGCGCAGAGTCTGCGCGAGGAGCTTTTTGTGGTGGACGGGGACTTCCGGATCCTGGCCTCCAGCAACCGCAACTTCGTGGACCGAAACGCGCTGGACGTGCTGGAGCAGGGCGTCCTGCTGCGGGGCTTCGCGGGCGAGATCGCGGAGGAGGACAGCGTGCTCTCCAGCGGCATCCCCGTGAAGACCATCGCCTTTCCCATCCGCAGCGGAGGGGAGACGGTGGGGCTCTTCTGCCTGCGGGCGGACATCTCCAACGTCTATGACACCCTAGAGAACGCGCTGAACATCATCGTCCGGGCGCTGCTGCTCGCGCTGCTGCTGACCACGGTGCTGAGCGCGGTCATCGCGCGCTCCATCACGGAGCCCATCAACAGCGTCACCGAAACGGCTGAGAGCATGGCCGGCGGCGATTTCAGCCAGGAGCTGCACATCCAGTCCGACGACGAGATCGGGCGCCTGGCGCAGATGTTCAACCTGCTGCGCGGCGAGCTGGACAAGACCATCTCGGACATCAACAACGAAAAGAGCAAGCTGAAGACCATCCTGGAGAACATGGTGGACGGCCTGGTCGCCATCGATCCCGACGGCCGGATCATCCACGCCAACCCCGCCCTGCGCAGGATGCTCGCGCTGGAGCCGGAGGAGCCGGAGAACGCCTCATATCAGGAGCTCATCGGCTGCCTGGACCCGGTCCTTTCCTATGAGGTCCTGCAGGAAGGCTGCGCGAACGGCGGCGGGCAGGAGATCCTGGAGAAGGACGGCTCCATCTTCGCCGTGCGCTACGACCGCTTCCGGGACGAAGCCGGGCGGGACGCCGGCATCATCCTCCTGCTGGAGGACATCACCGAGCGCCAGAAGCTGGCCAAGATGCAGAAGGACTTCGTGGCGAACGTCTCCCACGAGCTGAAGACGCCGCTCACGACCATCAAGAGCTATACGGAGACCCTGCTGGACGGGGCGGTGGAAGACAAAGAGACCGCGCTGCACTTTCTCGGCATCGTGGACTCGGAGGCGGACCGCATGAACCGCCTGGTCAAGGATCTGCTGCAGCTCTCCCGCCTGGATCACCAGCAGGAGCAGCTGCACATGACGGACTGCAACCTGAGCCTCCTTCTGAAGAATACCGTCATGAAGATGGAGGTGCTGGCCAAGGCGAAGGAGCAGCACATGATCTGCATCTTCGACGAGCAGCGCCGGCTCTACGCGCTCATCGACAAAGACCGCATCGAGCAGGTGCTGATCAACGTCCTTTCCAACGCGGTGAAATACACGCAGGAGGGCGGCCGCATCGACGTCGACCTCTATCCGCAGGGCAAAGAGGCGAAGATCCTGGTGATCGACAACGGCATCGGCATCGACGCGGAGGAGCTGCCGCGGGTCTTCGAGCGCTTCTACCGGGTGGACAAGGCCCGCTCGCGCGAGATGGGCGGCACGGGCCTCGGGCTCGCCATCGCCAAGCACATCGTGGAAGAGCACAAAGGAAGCATTGAAATGGAGAGCCAGAAAGGCAAGGGGACCAAGGTCATCATCACCCTGCCGCTGGCGCCGGACCGGGCCGTGCCCGGCATCGAATAGAGGAAGCGTACAGTGGCTTTTGCGAGACGGAAAAAGAAAGAACAGCGTCAGGCGGAGCGCCAGGCGGCCCGGGAGAAGCGAGAGCTTCGAAAGGCAAAGCAGGCGGAACGCGAGGCGCAGGCGCAGGCGGCGCAGAAGCAGCGCGGCGGCCGGAAGAAGCGCAGCCCGAAGCGGCAGCTCGTGCTGGCGGCGATCCTCTGCGTCATCGTCCTGATGCTCCTCCTGTCCGTCTACCGCCTCATCAAGCTGCAGGTGGAAGAAGGCCGCATGCAGAGCGAGCTCACCCGGCTGGAGGAGGAGAGGGACGCGCTGGAAGACGAGTACCGGCACGTCAACGAAGACAGCTACGTGGAGCAGCAGGCGCGCGATCTGCTGCACATGATCAAAGAAGGAGAAGTGCTCTACATGTATCACGGCGAGCATGGAGACACGGACAGAGAGCAGCAATGATCCGGGAGATCATCGTGGTAGAGGGCCGCGACGACGAAGCGGCCGTCCGGCGGGCCGTGGAGGCGGACACCATCGCCACGCACGGCTACGGCATCCGCCAGGAGACGCTGGACCGCCTTGCCCGCGCCTACGAGACGCGCGGCCTGGTCCTGCTGCTGGATCCGGACCGTCCCGGCGAAGAGATCCGCAGAAAGCTCAGCGCGCTCTTTCCGAAGGCCAAGCAAGCCTTTCTGCCGCGGGACGAGGCCAGAAAGAACGGAGACCTCGGCGTGGAGAACGCCTCCGCGGAGGCCATCCGCCGCGCGCTGGCCGGCGCGCGCTGCGTGGAGCAGGAGAGCGCGGAGCGCTTTACGAACGCGGATCTGGACCGCTTCGGCCTGCGCGGCAGCACGGAGAGCGCGGCACGCCGCGCCGCGCTGGGGGCCGCGCTCGGGATCGGCTACGCAAACGCAGGGGCTTTTCTGAAGCGCCTCAACCACTACGGCATCACAAGAGAGGAATTCGAAGCGCATGGAACGGCT
>JAEELK010000213.1 GCA_016282655.1 Bacillota bacterium
CAGGCCGCCAGGTTGATGTTCGTGGTGGTCTTGCCGACGCCGCCTTTCTGATTAAAGATCGCGATGGCTTTTCCCAATGCTTTTCTCCTTTTTGACTTTGAAAGACCCCTTTTGTTTCACGTGAAACGCGGCAGCGTTTCCACATATAATATTGTAATCAGAAAGAAGGTTTTTTTCAACTGTTCATTGGCGGCCCCGCGGCTTTTCCTTTCCCGTTTTTCCGATGCGGCGCGTCAATCCCGCAGAAACACTGCGAAGCGCAGGACGTCCTCCCGCAGGTCCTCCAGAAAGCGCGCGACGTGCCAACCGTCCGTCGTGGCGTGATGACAGGTCAGGGAGAGAGGAAGGATCGTGCGGCCCCCTTCTTCCCGCCACTTTCCCGCCTCCACGCTCGGAAAGAAGTACGGCTTGTTCTCATAGCTGTGCACCGCGAAGTGGCGGAACGAGACCCAGGGGACCGCGGAGACCGTATAGGCGTTCTCCGGCGGCAGCCCGGGCTTTCCAAGCAGGCCGCGCTCGCCTTCGCAGCGCTTTTGGTCCCGCAGATAGGCCTCATAGAACGCCGGAAAGCTCTCGTCGTACTCCGTCCAAAGAAACGAAAAGGTCTTTGTTTCCGGATGCCACGAGGCGTAGAGCGGCGTCAGGGAATCGTAGTATCCGAGCGAGCCGTCCCGCAGCGCGCATTTGAATTCGCTCTGCCGGTTCAGCGCCCTTGTCACGAGCCAGAGATAGGCCGGAAAGAACTTCAGGCCCCGCTCCTTCGTCAGCCTTCTGACTTCCGTAACGTCGGCGTCCACCGTCAGCGAATAGCCCGTCGGCGCCATCCGGGAAAAATAGTGATACAGCTCGGCCCGCGGCCAGTTCTTCAGATCGATCTCGTGAAACATGATGCATCCCTCCTTTCCCTCATTGTAAGCGGGCGCGCGGAAAAAGCCTAACCACGCAGCGTGGAGCGGCGCGCCGCTTGTCCTTGCGGAGCGCGCGCCGGTCTGATATGATGAGACCGGAAAGAGCGCTTCCGGCTTTGGAGGAAACAGATGGAGAAGAAACTGTTCTGGCCGCTCTCCGCGGCCCTTGTCATGATCGGTCTGCCCTGGCTCGCGGTCACCTTTATGAAGGGTGACGCCGGCATGGCGGTCTGCTTCCTTTTGTTCTTTGCGCTCGATCCCGTCTTCTCGCTCCTTTGCGGCGCCTTCGCGGGCCGAAAGATATCGAAGCGCTGGTATCTGCCGCTCCTTCCGGCCGTCTTCTTTCTGGCCGGCTGCTGGCTCTTCTTCGCCAGAGACGAAAAGCTCTTCCTCCTCTACGCCGCGGTCTATCTGGGGCTTGGCGTCCTGGCCATGCTCTGCTCCGCCCTGCTGGAACGTGTGAAAAAACACTGAGATCAAAAAAGCGCTTCCCGCGGAGGGAAGCGCCTGTGCGCGTTCTGTTTTCAATTGTTTCTGCCTCATCCGATGCCTCGGCGGCGCGCGCCGCGCGCGGGTCGTTTCACGTGAAACATCCTATGCCCTACAGCGGATCCTTGGCCGGCGTCCCCGCCTTGCGCGGATACTTCGCCGGCGTCCCGCGCCGCTTCGCGATCCAGACGATCTTATGGTCCAGCCCCAGCCAGGGGAAGGGAAAATCGCTGCAGCCGCTGATCTCTCCGCCCAGGAGGAAGGCCGCGCTTTTCGCGCGCTCCGCTTCCAGCTCCGCGTCGACGCTCTTGTACGCGCCGAAGGCGCCGCCGATCTTCACGAAAGGCATGCAGTACTCGCAGAGCACGGGGAGATCGGCCACCGCCCTGGAAAGGACGAGGTCGAAGCGCTCCCGGTATTCCTTGTTTCGCCCGAGCTCCTCCGCCCTGCCGTGTACGGCGCTGACGTTCCGCAGCCCGAGCGTCTCGCTGAACTCCGAAAGGATGCGCACGCGCTTGTTCAGAGAGTCCAGGAGCACGAAGCGCTTTTCCGGAAAGAGGACGGCGAGCGGGATGCCGGGAAAGCCCGCGCCGGTCCCGAGGTCCAGGACTGTCTCCGCGCGCTGAAACTCCGGCCGCGGCACGCAGGCGAGCGAATCCGCAAAATGCTTGATCTCGAAGTCCTCCGGGTCCTTGATGGCCGTGAGGTTCACCTGCTCGTTCCGCTCCAGGACCAGCGCGCGGTACTGCGAGAGCAGTCGGATCGCCCGTTCCTGTTCCGGGAGGCCGAGCGCTTCCAGGACTCGTTTCAGTTTTTCCATCTATTGCGCCTCCTGTCTGCGCAGCTTTTCCAGATAGACCAGAAGAACGTTGATGTCCGCGGGCGAAACGCCGGAGATGCGGGAGGCCTGTCCGAGCGATCTCGGGCGGTAGCGGTTCAGCTTCTGACGCGCCTCCAGACGCAGGCCGGAGATCTCTTCATAGTCGATCTCCTCCGGCAGCTGACGCTGCTCCATGCGCTGAAAGCGGGCCACCTGTTCTCTTTGCTTATTGATATAGCCCTCGTATTTCACGGCGACCTGGACCTTGTCGATCAGATGCCGCGGCAGAGCGGGACGCTGCGGATCCAGCGGCGCGAGGCTCTCGTAGTCGAGCTGAGGGCGCTTCAGCAGCGCCGCGAGCGAAGGCGCGGCGCGCCCGGGATCGAGCCCTTGCGACTCCAGAAAAGCCAGCGTTTCCGCCGCGGGCGGCACGGTCTCCGCAAGGCGCAGCAGCTCCGCTTCCATCTTCTGCTTCGTGTCCAGATACTTCTCCCAGCGGGCGTCGCTGACGAGGCCGAGCGCGCGTCCTTTCTCCGTGAGGCGCAGGTCCGCGTTGTCCTGCCGCAGCAGCAGGCGGTATTCCACGCGGGAGGTCATGATCCGGTACGGCTCCTCCGTCCCCTTGGTCACAAGATCGTCGATGAGGACGCCGATGTAGGCCTCGGAACGGTCTAAAATGAAGGCTTCCCGGCCGTCGAGCCAGAGCGCGGCGTTGATCCCCGCCATCAGGCCCTGCGCCGCCGCCTCCTCATAGCCGCTGCTGCCGTTGAACTGGCCGGCGCAGAAGAGCCCGGGAAAGTCCCGATGCTCCAGGCTGAGCTTCAGGTCCACGGGGTCGATGCAGTCGTATTCGATGGCGTAGGCCGGCCGCACGATCTCCAGCTTCTCCAGCCCGGGGATGCTGCGATAGAAGCGCAGCTGCACGTCCTCCGGCAGGCTGGAGGACATGCCCTGCAGATAGACTTCGTCCGTGGCGGCTCCTTCCGGCTCCACGAAGAGCTGATGCCGCGGCTTGTCCGCAAAGCGGCTGATCTTGTCCTCGATGGAGGGACAATAGCGGGGCCCCACGCCCTCGATGTGGCCGCCGTAGAGCGCGGAGCGGTGGATGTTCTCGCGGATGATCCGGTGCGTCTCTTCGTTGGTATAGGTGAGCCAGCAGGAATGCTGCTCCTTTTCGAGGCTGTCGTTGAGGAAAGAGAAGGGCACGATGGGATCGTCCCCCTTCTGCTCCTCCATCCTGCTGTAATCCAGAGAGCTTCCGAGGGCTCTGGCGGGCGTTCCGGTCTTGAAGCGGCGCAGGCGCATGCCCTTCGCTTTCAGATCGTCCGCCAGCGCCACGGATGGCGCAAGGCCGTTGGGACCGCTGTCGTAGGCGCTGTCCCCGATGAAGATCCTGCCCCGCAGGAAGGTGCCGGTGGCCAGGATGACGGCGCGGGCGCGGTAGATCGCCCCGGTGCGCGTCACCAGGCCAGAGACGCGTCCCTCCTCCAGGAGCAGCTCCACCGCCTCCGCCTGCTTCAGACAGAGATGCGGCTGCGCCTCGATGACCCGCTTCATCTCGTCGTGATAGCGCGCCTTGTCCGCCTGCGCGCGCAGGGAGTGGACGGCGGGCCCCTTGGCGGTGTTGATCATGCGGCTCTGCAGAAAGCTCTTGTCGATGTTGACGCCCATCTCGCCGCCGAGCGCGTCGATCTCCCGCACCAGATGGCCCTTGCCGCTGCCTCCGACCGAAGGGTTGCAGGGCATCATGGCAAGCGCCTCCAGATTGATGGAGAGCAGCAGGGTCTCTTTCCCCATGCGGGCGGCCGCCAGCGCGGCCTCGCAGCCCGCGTGGCCGGCGCCGATCACCGCAATGTCAAAGTTTCCCATTTCAAAGCGTTCCATGGCTGTCCTGCTACTTTCCGAGACAGAAGCGGCGGAAGACTTCTTCGATGATCTCCTCCGCGGCGGTCTCTCCGGTGATCTCGCCCAGGCGCTCCCAGGCGGCGCGCACGTTCATTTCCAAAAGATCCAGCGCCTCTCCGGCCGAGAGCAGCGCCAGCGCGGCGTCCAGCTCCTCCGCGGCGGCCGCGAGCAGCGCCTTGTGCCTGGCGTTGTTCACGAGCGGCCGGCTGCCGCTCTGCAGCGCGCCGGCGTAGACCAGCGCGCGGATCCGTTCCTCCAGCGCCTGCAGGCCCTCCTTCTTCTCGGCGGAGATCCGCAGGAGCTCCGCGCCGGGCAGCAGCGCCGCGGCCTCTTCTTCCGCCACGGCCTGCGGCAGATCGCTCTTGTTCAGGAGCAGGAAGCAGCGCTTCCCCCGCACGGCCTCCGCGATGGCGCGGTCCTCCTCCCGCAGGGGCTCCGCGGCGTCGATCAGGAAGAAGACCAGGTCCGCGTCCTCCGCCGCCTCCCGGCTCTTTTCGATGCCGAGCCGCTCGATGCGGTCCTCCGTCTGCCGGATGCCGGCGGTGTCCGTCAGCAGCAGCGGGATGCCGCCGAGGTCCAGGCTCTCTTCGATGGTATCCCTGGTGGTGCCGGGGATCTCCGTGACGATGGCGCGCTTCTCCCGCAGCAGCGCGTTCAGCAGGGAGGATTTTCCGACGTTCGGCCGGCCGACGATGGCCACCTTCAGGCCCTCGCGCAAAATGCGCCCCGTGTCCGCCGTGGCAAGGAGCCCGCTCAGTTCCGCGCGCACGCTCTGCAGGATCTCCGCGGTCTTTGCGCGGCTCAGCTCCTCCACGTCCTCCTCCGGGAAATCCAGGCTGACCGCGAGGTGGGCCAGCAGCTCCAGCAGGCGCTCCCGCAGGGCGCGCACCTCGCCGGAGAGCTTTCCTTCCAGCTGTCCGAGCGCCATGGAATAGCCGCGCTCCGTGCGGGCGGAGATCAGGTCCATGACGCTCTCCGCCTGAGAAAGATCCAACCTGCCGTTCAGAAAGGCGCGCTTCGTGAACTCGCCCGGCTCTGCGAGCCGCGCGCCGCTGCGCAGCACGAGCTCGAGCGTTTTGCCGAGCGCCACCGCGCTGCCGTGACACTGGATCTCCGCCACGTCCTCCCGGGTATAGGTCCACGGCGCCGGCAGAAAGACCGCCATGGCTTCATCGACGGTCTCCCCGCTCTCCGGGTCGATCACGCGGCCATAGGAAAAGCGACGCGGCGCAAGGCGCTGCGCCGGCCGGAAGACCCGGAGCAGGATGCGCTCGGCCTCCGCGCCGCTGACGCGGATGACGCCGATGCCGCCCTCTCCCATCGGGGTCGCGACGGCTGCGATGGTCTCTTCCATAGCTGTCCTCTTTCTCCTTTCCCCGCGCGGCGGGAAAAAGAAAAGGCCTGCGCGCGGCAGGCCCTTTCGATTACTTCTTTTCGATGATGACCCGGCGGTACGGCTCCTCGCCTTCGCTGCGGGTGCTCACACCGGGGAAGCGCTGCAGGGTGGAGTGGATGACCTTCCGCTCGTAGGGATTCATCGGCTCCAGCCGCACGCTCTTCCCGCTGCGGCGGACCTTGTCGGCCAGGCGCTTCGCGAGCTGTTCCAGCGTGCGCTCACGCTTTTCGCGGTAGTTCTCCGCATCGACGATGACGCGGGTGTATTTCTCTTTGTCCTTGTTGACGACAAGGCTGGTCAGGTACTGCACGGCGTCCAGCGTCTGTCCGCGCTTGCCGATGATGGTCCCGGCGTCCTTGCCGTTGATGTCGATGTAGAGGCA
>JAEELK010000214.1 GCA_016282655.1 Bacillota bacterium
GGGAGGATGCTCCGCGGCGCGCCGCGGGAGGGATCAGAGCGCCTTGATGCCGGCGTTGATGAAATGGCTGAGCAGGCTCTGCCAGCGGAACCAGCGATCGTCCATCTTCCATCCGAGGCTGCGGTTGATCGCGAAGGTGCCGTGGAGCACAAAGCGAAAGAGCATCTCCGCGTCTTCCTCGGAGAGCGATCCGCGCTGCATGATGGACGGCACTGCGGCGTCTCTTTCGTGGCGGGCGATGCGCTGGATGATGTGATCGCTCACACAGCTGTCCATGAAGAGCGCGTGATAGCGCTCGGAATCCGCGATCCGCTGGCAGGGGGGCAGGACCTTCGCGTTGTTCCGGATCTCGTCGACGCTGCAGGGCGGGTGGGCCTCAAAGTAGTCCAGCATGTGGATCATGCTGCCGCTGCCGGAGTCGGAAAAGAGAAGAGCGTCGTCGATGACGCGGTCCAGAACGTCGTCCACGTTGCTGAAATGCAGGTAGAACGTGGTGCGGGAGATCTCTGCCTCCTTGCAGATGGAGGTGACGCTGATCCTGTCGTAGGGCGTGGCCTTGATCAGCTTTAGAAAGGCGTCCTTCACGGCGTTTTGGGTATAGATGCTGCGGCGGTCGGTCTTGTGTTCCATGTCGGCTCCTTAAAATCCCTGACAGAATCAAAAAAACTGTTCATTAAAATGCAGTTTCAGGGAACTGTCATTCTCAGCGTTATTCTATTTCTAGTATAAATAATAATGGACAGAGTGTAAACAAACTTTTAGCGATCAATACTTTTGTTCTCATCAGCAAGCAGTATCTTGGAGAAAGAAAGGAGCCACCGCAATGAAGAAAACAGCAGCCGTCATTATGTACGAAGGATTCCAGACGCAGGACGCCATGGGTCCCATCGAAGTGCTCGGAGATCTGGTCGATCTGATCGAGATCCGCTGCGTGTCCGTGCAGGGCGGAGTCGTCACGACCTATCAGGGCGTCCCCGTCGTCACGGAGCGCATGGAGGACGTGCCGAAGCCGGACATCGTCGTCATTCCCGGCGGAAGATCCACCTTTGTGGTGCTGGAAGATGCAGAGTTCATGAGCAAAGTCCGCGCCTACGTCGAGTCGGCGGAGTACTGCCTGACCGTCTGCACCGGCGCCCTGATCCCCGCGGCAGCAGGGCTCCTGGACGGCAGACCGGCGACCACCAACAAATCCGTCTACGAGATGGTCACGCCGAAATTCCCTGCCGTGCAGTGGCAGAGAAAGGCCAGATGGGTCAAAAGCGGCAAGTACTACACTTCTTCCGGCGTCACGGCCGGCATCGACATGGCCTTCGATTTCGTGAAGGACGTCTTCGGCGAGGAAGCCGCCCAGGCCTCTTCCTACGAGATGGAATACGTGATCATGTCCGATCCGGACAACGATCCCTTCTGGAACTGCCCGCAGCTCAAGCTCTAAACGCCGCCGGCTGGTAAAAAAGAATAAGATCGACAAAGTTCCTGCGCGGATGCGCAGGAACTTTTCTGTTTTTGCGCTTGGCGACAAATAGCAGTTGTAAATAAATGGAAACCAGAATAGAATCAGAACTGTAAATAAATGGTAATCGAAAGAACGCTGCGGCTCGCATCCAAAGCGCGCGCGGACAGCGGAAAGGAGGGGGCATGAGACGCATCCGTTTGCTGATCGCGGCGGAAGAGGCGGAGTATCGGGAAAACCTCGCGATGCTGCTCGCCGCGCTCTACGCGGAGATGGAACCGGACTGCTGCTCGCCGGAACAGCTGAAGGAACGTCTTTCGTCCCTGTCAGATCCGCCCGCGCTGCTTCCCTGGGATTGTCTGCTCTGCAATGAAGCGCTCGCGCTCTCGTGCCCGGATCCGCTCCGGGACAGGCTCATCCTTCTGACGGAGGAGCGTCCGCCGGAGGAGGCGCGCGCGTATGCGGGCGGCGCCGTGCGGATCTGGCGATTTGCGGGCGCCGCCGCCATCGGGAGAGCGGTCCTGCTGCGCGCGGGGCTCTGCAGCCGTCTGCGCGAGCAGGGCAGAAAGAGGGACTGCAGGCTCGTGGGGCTGTATGGCGATGTGCCGGAACTGTTTCTGCGGGACACGCTGCAGATCCTGTCATCCCAGGCGGCGGAACGCGTGCTCTGGCTGGATCTTTCTGACTGGCTCTCGGAGCGCAGAGGAGGCGCGGGCGAGCTTTCCGATCTCCTCTATTATCTGTTTCGGGCCTCTCCCGCCGCGGAAGAGGCGGAGGTCTTTCTCGGCGCTTTCGCAGGCCGGGCCGAGACCTTCTTCACGCGCTGCGGGCGCAATCCGCTGCGCGCGCTTTCCCGGGAGGAGCTCAGCGTCTTTCTGGACGGCATCCTGCGCTGGAACCGCTTCGACCACATCCTTTTGTCCATCCCGGACGACGCGAGCGAATGCAGCTGCTTCTTTCTGGAACGCTGCGATCTGCTCTACGTGACGCCGGATCCGGAGGACTGGAGAAGCGAGGCGAAACAGAAGTATTTCGCGCGGCGCTATGGGAAAGGATTCTGGGAGAAGCGGCGGCTCCTGCAGACTGTTTCGGAGGGGGCGGAGGAGCGTTTTGTCGAAGAGATCCGCGAGCATCTATGAAAAAGGAGCCGTGGTGCGCAGCATCACGGAGGAGCTGCGCAGGCGCATGAGCGAGGAGGAGCGCAGTCTTTCGGACGCGGAGGTCTGGGAGATGAGCGAGCGGGAAGTGCTGCGCTCGCCCTTGACGGAGATCAGCGGGCCGGAAGAGAAGGCTGCGGTGGCGGAGGGCGTGTTCAACGCGCTGCGCAGCGAGCTGGATCTTCTGCAGCCGTACGGCGAGGATCCGCTGGTCTCGGAGATCATGGTGAACGGTCCGGACTGCATCTTCGTGGAGCGGCAGGGGCGCGTGGAGCGCGTTCCGCTTCGCTTCGAGAACGTGGAGGAGCTGGAGGAACTGCTGCGCCGGCTCGCGGGCCGCGTGCACCGGGAGATCAACGAGCTCAATCCCATCGTCAGCGCAAGGCTGGAGGACGGCTCCCGCATCAATGCCGTACATCGCAGCGTCGCGCTGAACGGCCCCATCCTGAACATCCGGAAGTTTCCGGAGAACAGCGTCACCATGGAGATGCTCGTCGCCTGGGGCAGCGTCAGCCGGGAGGCCGCGGACTTTCTGCGCGCGCTGGTCCGGGGCGGATACAACATCTTCGTATCCGGGGGCACGAGCTCGGGCAAAACGACGCTTTTGAACGCGCTCTCCGGCTTCATCCCGCGGGACCAGCGCGTCATCGTCATCGAAGACGCCGCGGAACTGCGGATCCAGGGGATCGAGAACCTGGTGCGCATGGAGAGCAAGAAGGCAAACGTGCAGGGAAAAGGGCGCGTGAGCATGGCGGAGCTGATCCGCAGCAGTCTTCGCATGCGTCCGGACCGCATTATCGTTGGGGAGGTCAGAGGGGATGAAGTGCTGGACATGATCCAGGCCATGAACACCGGGCATGACGGCTCCTTGTCGACCGGACACGCGAACTCCCCGGAGGGCATGCTCACACGGCTGGAGACGCTCTTCCTCTCCGCCGCCGACTTTCCTGCCGAGGCCATCCGCATGCAGCTCGCGCAGGCGCTGGACGTGATCGTGCACATGGGGCGCCTGCCGGACAAGAGCAGGAAGGTCCTGGAGATCACGGAGGTGCTGGACTGCCGGGAGGGACGGATCCGTCTGAACCCGCTCTTTCGCTATGAAAAGGACAAGGGGCTCTGCGCAACGGGCGCAAAGCTGCAGAACCGTGAAAAGGGGGAACGATGGGGCGTCTTTTAGAAGAACTGCGCGGCCTGCGCGTCAAAGACCTTCTGATCGCCTATCCGGCTGCCGCGCTGGTCCTTTTCCTTTTCTACCGCAGTCCCTGGGTCCTGTTTCCTGCGCTGCCGGCGGTCTTTCCCTGCGCGCGGATGCTGCAGCAAGAACGACAGGAGGCGGAACGGCGGAAGCTGCTCTACCAGTTTCGGGATCTCCTCTTTTCCCTGTTCGGTTCTTTTGCCACCGGCAGACAGATGACCGAGGCGCTGCGCGAGGCGGAAGCGAATCTGAGCCTGATCTACGGCGAGACGGAGCCCATCCGGCGGGAGCTGGCGCTCATGCTGCGGCAGCTTCGGGAGCAGCAGAGCAGGGAAGAAGACGTCTGGGAGGACTTCGGAGAGCGCAGCGGTCTGGAGGACGTGGCGGATTTCGCGGAGATGTTCCGCATCTGCCGGCAGAGCGGCGGCGATCTCGAACGCGTGATCCACAGAGGCGCGTCTGTGCTCATGGACAAGATCAGCATCTATCGTGAGATCCAAAGCCTGACGGTGCAGAAAAGATGGGAGAGCCGGGTGCTCGTGTGCATCCCGCTGCTGGTCCTGGCTCTGCTGCAGTTCACCGCGCCGGATTATATGTCCGTGATGTACGGAACGCTGCCCGGACGGCTGCTCATGAGCCTTGCCTTTGCCGCGATCACGGGAGCCTATCTCTGGTGCCGCCGGATCAACCGCATGGAGGTATGAGAGTGCGGACGAGCGAAAAACTGTGCGATCTCCTGCTGGGAGGAGAAGAACAGTTCCAAAGACGGTATCGCGGGCGGATGGAGGCGCCGGAGAGCCGCGCGATCTTTCGGCGCGCGCGCAGACGAAACCTTCTGCAGTACTGCGTCTCAGTGGCCGTGCTGCTCAGCCTGCTCGTGATCAGCATCGTCTGCGGGGATCCGGGCGGCGCGGTCGAACGCGTGCGCCGCCCGCCGCACGGCAGCGCGGGCGTCAGCCGGGCTTTGGACGTGGAGCTGCGCTATCAGGGGGAAACGCTGCGCGAGGAGCTGACGCTCTATCTGCGCGCTGCCGGGCTGACGGAAGCGGAGGAGGACGCGGCGCTGGAGGAATGCCGCGCGAAGCTTCCGGAACTCATCCTGGGAGAGAACGCTTCTCTGGCCGAGATCTCCGCTCCGCTGGAGCTGCCGGAGCGTTTTGGCGAGGTCCAGCTGCGCTGGGAAAGCCTCAGCCCGGATCTTCTGGGCGATGACGGCAGTCTGAAGGTCTGGAACATCCGCGGCGGTGAAAGCGCGCAGCTCCGGCTGCAGATGCGGCTGGGCGAGCGGGAGGAAGAGATGCTTCTCGAGCTGCGGCTCGCGGAAGCGGATCCTTCCGCCGCGCGGAGCGCGCTGCGCAGCCTGCTGCGGGAAGATCTGGATCTCTGGCAGAAAGAGACGATCCGGGAAGCGGAACCGCGGCTGCCGGCTGCGCTGGAGCACGGGATCGAGCTACGCTGGAGCCGCCCCGGACGGAGGATGCCGCTGCTGATCCTCGGCGCGGCCTGCTTTGTCGGATGCTTTCTCTGCTTCCGGCGCTACGACTGGCCGGAGAAGGAACTGAAGCGCAGAAACGAGGCCATCGCCAGAGAGTTTCCAGGCATGGTCAACAAGTTCCTGCTGCTCCTCAGCGCCGGGCTCGTCGTCCCCAGCGCGCTGCAGCGGGTCGCGGAGTCCGGCGGCCGGAAAGGAGGTCCGCTCTGGTCATCCCTGGAGCGGATGGCCCGGCACAGCAGGGAGAGCAATACGGCGCTCCTGCCGCAGATCCGGGACTTCGCCGCGCGCAGCGGCGTGCAGGAATTCATGCGCTTCGTGGCGGTCGTCAGCGAAAACATGGACCGCGGCAGCGATCTGGTCCGCAAGCTGGAATCGGAGAACGCGCTGCTCTGGGAAGGCCGGAAAAAGCAGGCTGAGGAAAAGGGCAGGCTCGCCGAGAGCCGCATGAGCTTTCCGCTGCTGATCCTGCTGCTGGCCCTGATCCTGATCTGCATCGCGCCGGCCATGCTGAGTTTATAGTGTTCTTAGAAATGGGAGGAAAAACATGAGATACTTATTGCTTCGTCATTTGGATCTGAACTGGAGGAGGAAGGGCGGCATGGAGATGGTACAGGTGGCCATCCTGGTCGCGATCGCCATCGCGCTGGGACTGATCTTCCGCTCCGAGATCACCGCCTTCGTCAACAAGACTTTTGATGCGCTGCAGACGGATTTTTGATGCGGAAGCGCAGCGCCCGCGGAGTCTGCTTGCCGCAGCGGCATCGCCTCCAAACAGAAGGGAAACGAAGGGGCGGAAGTCTCTTCGTGGAAGCGGCCATGAGCTTTCCGCTCCTCCTCATCAGCGTATTCTGTCTGCTCTACCTGCTGCTCTTTCTCTATTCGCTCTCCTATGTGCGCTGTGAGATGCATCTCTGCCTGCGCGAGGCCGCGGGCGCGGAGAGCGGCATCCTCTATAAGGACGAGTCCGCGATGCGGCTGGGGGCGGCGGAGCGAAAGGCGTGGCGGACGGACGCGGCCGATCTGTTTCGGGAAAGGCTGCGCGAGGCGCCGATCAGAATCCGCGCGAATGCCTTTGGCCTGGCCAAAGGCATCCTCGTCCGGAACCGGATCGAACTGGAGACCGAGACGGAAGGAAACCCCTTTCTTTTGATGAACAATGGGGTCAACAAGAAACTTAACAGCCGGAAATACTGCCTCTCTCCCGTGCGCATCCTGCGCCTGAAAAGCGTGCTCAGCGGCCTGGGAGAAGGCATTTGGGGAGATCCGGAGGAAGAAGAGGAGAACTGA
>JAEELK010000215.1 GCA_016282655.1 Bacillota bacterium
AAGGAGGGCGTGCTCCTGTCCTTCGTGCCAGAAGACCGCTTCGGCATGGGGCTGGTGGGCAGCATGAACATCATGCAGAACATGATGATCCGGACGTATCGCCGCGGCAAGGGCCCCATGCTGGACCAGAAATTCCCCCGGAACCTGGCCACGAAGATCGTGAAGGACCTGGAAGTGGTCACGCCCGATATCGACAGGATCCCGCTGAGACGGCTCTCCGGCGGCAACGTGCAGAAGGTTTTGGTGGGCCGGGAGATCGAGCAGAGCCCCACGGTGCTCATGACTGCCTACGCCGTTCGCGGCCTCGACATCAACACCTCCTATACCATCTACAACCTCCTCACCGCTGAGAAGATGAAAGGCGTCGCCGTGATCTATGTGGGCGAGGATCTGGACGTGCTGCTGGAACTGTGCGACCGCATCCTGGTCCTGTGCGGCGGCAAGGTCTCCGGGATCGTGGACGGACGGTCCATCACCAAGGAAGAGGTGGGATTGATGATGACAAAGCTCGGAGGAGGCAACTGATATGCATATTTCAAAGAGAGATGAGATCGCTGTCTGGAAGGCATGGACGATCCGGTTGCTGGCCATCCTCGCTGCGCTTATCGTCAATGCGTTCATCATTTATGCAGTCGTCAAGCTGAATCCGCTGCGCGTGTACGTATCCATGTTCAACGGCGCCTTCGGCACAAAAAAACGCATTTGGTATATGGTCCGCGACATGATGATGCTGACCTGTATCGCCATCGGCCTTGCGCCGGCCTTCAAGATGCGATTCTGGAACATCGGTGCCGAGGGACAGATGCTGGTCGGCGGTATCGCCACCGCGTTCTGGATGATCAACTTCGCCGGCAAGCTCCCGCTTCCGGTGCTGTTCCTGCTCATGATCCTCTCCGCGCTGATCGCTGGGGGTCTCTGGGGGTTCCTCCCCGGCTTCTTCAAGGCCAAGTGGAACACCAACGAGACCCTGTTCACGCTGATGATGAACTACATCGCCATACAGTTCACATCCTACTGCGTAGCGCGGTGGGAGAATCCGCCGGGCTCCAACTCCGTCGGCGTCATCAACCGCGCCGGAGCCGTCAAGAACGTCGGCTGGATCGGCAACATGTTCTCCAAAGGCTACAACGCGGATTACGGATGGGTGGCGGTCATCGTGCTGCTGCTCGCTGCCGTCATATACATCTACCTGAACTACACCAAGCAGGGCTATGAGATCGCCGTCGTGGGCGATACCGAAAACACCGCGCGGTATGCCGGCATCCGTGTGCGGAACGTGTATATGCGCACCATGACCCTTTCCGGCGCCATCTGCGGCTTCGCGGGCTTCCTCGCCGTCTCAGCTATCTCCCACACCATCTCGACCAGCACAGCGGGCGGCAGAGGCTTCACGGCGATCATCGTGGCATGGCTCGCGAAGATGAATCCGTTCGTAATGATCCTGATCTCCGCGCTGCTCACCTTCATGGACAAGGGCGCTTCTCAGATCGCCACCGACTTCGGCTTGAACGAATACGTATCGCAGATCGTTTCCGGCGTGATCCTGTTCTTCATCCTCGGGTGCGAATTCTTTATCAATTATCAGGTCCGCTTCCGGCTGACGAAGGCCAAGAAGTAAGGAGGTAGCGGTATGCAAGGGTTATTGTCATTCATTTCCTCGTTCCCGACGCTGCTTCACTCGGGCGTCGTCTTCGGCACCGTCATCATGTACGGCGCTCTCGGCGAGATCCTGACCCAAAAGAGCGGCAACCTGAACCTGGGCGTTCCCGGCGTCATGTACCTGGGCGGCATCGCAGGCCTTGCGGCATCGTTCATGTACGAGAACGTCTATTGCCCCGCCCATGGGCTCACAGCCAGCCCCTTCGTTTCGGTCACGCTCTCCCTCGTCGCCTGCTTCCTGGCAGCCGCGCTGGGGTCTCTGATCTACAGCTTCCTCACGATCTCCCTAAGGACCAATCAGAACGTCACGGGTCTTACCCTGACAATCTTCGGTTCCGGCGTGGCGAACTTCTTCGGCGGGAGCCTGAACAAGCTGGCCGGCGGCGTTGGACAGGTCTCCGTGAAGGTCGCTTCGGCAGCGTATCGCTCCTTCTCCAACGGGCTGGTCACGACGCTGGACAACTGGTCGAAACCCCTTGGCTTTGGCGTCGGCACCCTGCTGTTCAGCTATGGATTCTTGACCTATCTCGTCCTCGTTATCGCGATCGCGCTGTGGTTCTTCCTGAACAAAACGCGGTACGGCCTCGCTCTGCGGGCTGTGGGCGAGAATACCGCTACGGCGGATGTCGTCGGCATCAACGCCACGTCCAGCAAGTATGTCGCGACCTGCATCGGCGGCGGCATCTCGGGCTTTGGCGGCCTGTACTACGTCATGAACTACATCAAGGGCACCTGGGAGAACAACGGCACCATCGAGGGGTTAGGATGGCTTGCCGTGGCCCTGGTCATCTTCGCCACGTGGAAGCCCCTTCGCTCCATCTGGGGTTCGTATCTGTTCGGTGTGCTGTATTGGATGTTCTTCTATATCAGCGGCCTCACCCGCAGCTCTCAGGAGCTGTTCAAGATGCTCCCCTACGTGGTCACGCTGTTCGTGCTGATCATCGTGTCCCTCCGCAAAAAGCGGGAGGATCAGCCCCCCATGTCCCTGGGTCTCCCCTACTTCCGCGAAGAGCGGTAACCGCATCCACAGCAAAGCAGCAGGTCATTGGCCTGCTGCTTTTTTATATCGTGCTTCGGATCAACCCACCCACCCGATGCTCCGCGGCGGCCATATACGCGCCACCACA
>JAEELK010000216.1 GCA_016282655.1 Bacillota bacterium
CTGATCCAGATGTCATCGAGGTGGCTGTCCGGATTGCTGAAGCGGTAGAAATTCAGCGCGCGCATCAGCTCGACCGACATGCTGTCGTAGGCGTTGATGCAGCAGTCCTTGTTCTGGCAGTCTTCATAATTGTTGATCAGATAGGTGTGCGCCAGATGCGCGTCCACGGAATAGGCCTCGGCGAGGACCGAATCGATGTTCCGCATGCCGATCTCCAGCGCGCGGGTGACGACGTGCCGGTCCCCCTTGAACATGTGCATCCGGATGCTGCTGTAGCCCATGTCGAGGATGCAGTATTCCATATTGGGGTCCGCGCCGTTTTTCTCGGCTTCCAGGATCAGGGCCCGGAAGGCGCTGACGGACGGCGCCGCCTTCACCAGGCGCAGGCCCGCCTTATGGATTAGGCCCTTCGACTCGTCCAGGAACGACTGGGACACGGCGACGGCCATGAGCTCCAGGACCTCGCCCTCCTGCTGCTCCTCCGTGCTGTTCTCGTCCGGAACGGCCTTGTGCTTCGAGGTGACCGCGTAGTCGAAGACGTAATTCTTCAACTCGTCGGAGATGTAATCCCGAAACTCGAAGGGGAGGTTGTAGTTGAGCTGATCGACCGTCATGAGCGGCATGGTGACGTTGCGGATGAACACGTTCTCGCCCGCTATGACGAGCGCGGCAGGCCTGCAGCGCATGCCGTTCTGCCGCATGGTCCTGCGGATGAGCTCGCTCAGAGACTCGATCGATACGACCTGCCCGTCTCGGACCAGGTTGTCCGGCATCTGCGCGACGGCTGTCTTGCGGACCCGGTTGCCCGTGACGAGGGCAAGCTTGAGGCTGTCGTGGCCGATGTCCACGCCCAGAATCGTTTTAGCCATCTTCCTAAGAAAGTCCTTTCGATTTATTCTATGCAGCCCGGTCTAAAAACCCAAAAGGCCGATATACCAATTCACGATGCCGTCCCCCTGCAGAAGCATGAAGGCTGCCGCGGCGGAGATGGCGGGGCCGAAGGGGAAGGCTTTTCCTTTCGCGTTGCCCCGGAAGAGCACGAGCGCGAAGAGGATGCCCGCGGCGCAGGCCAGGATCAGCGCGAAGAGCGTGCCGACGAAGCCGAGATAGAGGCCGATGACGGCGAAGAGCTTGATGTCTCCCCCGCCCAGGCTCTCCTTCTGCAGGACCCTGTCCATGAGCAGCGAGAGCAGCAGCAGCGCGGCCGCGAAGACGATACCGGCCAGCAGCCGGAGCAGCGCCGCTTTCGGGCCCGTGTGCAGCAGCGGCAGGGTCAGGAGCCACGCGAGCGCGGCCAGGATGAGGCTGCCGTCCGGGATGATCTGCGTTTCCAGATCGACGAGCGAGAGGAAGAACAGACAGCACAGAAAGATCCAGTTCCGCAGGCAGAGCACGCTCAGGTCGAAGCGCAGCAGGCACAGGAGCGTGAGGGCTCCGAAGGCGAGCTCCGTGAGCGGGTAGCGAACGGAGATCCCGGCGCCGCAGTAGCGGCAGCGGCCCCGCTGAAAGAGCCAGCTCAGGACCGGGACGAGATCCCGGGCGCCCAGATCGTGTCCGCAGGCCGGACAGCGGCTGCGGCCCCGGAGGAAGGATTCTCCCCGGGAGCTGCGCCAGGCGGCGCAGTTCAGAAAGGAGCCGAACACCGTTCCCAACACGAAGGCAAGGCAGCAGAAATATGCCATTATCCATCGGTCGGTCCAGATCGACACCTGCGTTTCCTCCGCCGCGCGGGCGATGCCGTGCTTCTTGCGCTCATACCAATACATAGAATACTATAGCACAATCGCCATGAAAGTGCAAAAGCGATTTTCCTGCGGGTCCTTGATAAGCAAGGGGCGTGATGCTATAATAATATCTGTTAAAATATGTCTATCGACTAGAACAAGGAGGCGCAGCATGGCTTTTTATCGCCGTCTCGGCGAACTGCTTCTCGCGGCAGGAACGATCACACCGGAAGAACTCGACCGCGGTCTGGAGCTCCAGAAGGAGCAGAAAGGCCGCCTGGGCGAGGTCCTCGTCTCGAACAACATCATCACGGAAGACGAGCTCATCGAATCCCTTCAGATGCAGCTCGGCATCGAATATGTTGATCTTTCCAAGATCAACATCCCCACGGAGCTCGCTTCGGTCCTGCCGAAGAACATCGCCCGTCAGCATCAGGTCGTGCCGGTCAAGGTGAAGAACGATTCTCTGTATCTGGCCATGAGCGATCCTCTGAACTTCTACGCCATCGAAGACGCGCACAAGACCGTGCGCAAGAAGATCATCCCCATGGTGGCGCACAAGGCGGCCATCGAGCACGCGATCCAGGTGCTCTACGGCAACGAAGGCGCCGCCCGAGCCATCGAAGACATGAAGCGGGAGGCTTCTTCCCAGCCCGGCCAGGAGGCCTTCGGCCAGGACAGCGCCTTCGTCAGCAACCAGCTCGACGACCCCACGGTCAACAACGCCCCCACCATCCGGCTCGTGAACTCGATCATCGAGCGCGCCATCACCGAGCGCGCCAGCGACATCCATCTTGAGCCGCACGAGAGCGAAATGGTCGTGCGCATGCGCATCGACGGCATGCTCCGCATGATCCTGACGGTCCCCAAAGACCTGCAGAACTCCGTCATCTCCCGCATCAAGATCATGAGCGGCCTGGACATCTCGGAGCGCCGCATCCCGCAGGACGGCCGCTTCAACGTGCGCGTCAAAGAAAAGGACATCGACCTGCGCATCTCGACGCTGCCGACCGTCTACGGCGAAAAGATCGTGGCCCGTCTCCTCGACAAGAGCGGGGGCAACATCAACAAGAGCAGCATCGGCCTGAGCGAGAAGGATCAGGAATCCTTCGACAGGATGCTCCGCTGCCGCAGCGGCGTGATCCTCATCGTAGGCCCCACCGGAAGCGGCAAATCCACCACCATGTACGCCATGATCGGCGAGCTCAACAAGCCCGAGGTCAACCTCGTGACCCTCGAAGACCCCGTCGAGTACAACATCGACGGCGTCAGCCAGGTGCAGATCAACGAAAAGACCGGCCTCACCTTCGCGAGCGGCCTGCGCTCCATCCTGCGTCAGGACCCGGACATCATCGGCGTGGGCGAGATCCGCGACGGCGAGACCGCCGAGATCGCCATGCGCTCCGCCATCACCGGCCACGTCGTCATCTCGACCATCCACACCAACGACGCGGTCGGCACCATCGAACGACTCATGGACATCGGCGTGGAACCTTATCTGGTCGCGAGCGCGCTCCGCGGCGTCATCTCCCAGCGTCTGGTGCGGCGCATCTGCCCGCACTGCCGCAAGGAATACACGCCGGACGAGGAAGAGCTCAGCTCGCTCGGACTGGAGCCGCAGGAAGGCCTCACCTTCTTCCGCGGCGAAGGCTGCCCGCACTGCTACAACACGGGCTACCACGGGCGCACCGCCGTGTTTGAGATGCTGCAGATCAACTCGCGCGTCCGCCGCCTGATCTCTTCGAACGCCGGCCGGCCTGCGATCGAGGCAGAGCTCAAAAAGCCGGAAAACGGCTTCATCCCGCTGCGCGAGAACGCCCTGCGCCTGGTGCGCGAGGGCGTCACCACCAGCAGCGAGCTGCTGCGCGTCGTGAGCGAAGACGATTAATCTACGGAAGGAGACCCCATGTCGATCATAGAAAGCTACGTCGCGAAGGCCAAAGAAGACGGCGCCTCCGACATCCATATCATCTGCGGGCTCCCGCCCAAATACCGCAGGAACGGCGAGATCGAGAGCATGTACGACGAAGCGCTCGACAAGGCGGCCTGCGTCGACATCGCCAAGGCGCTCGCGGGCGACGACTATGCCACGTTCGAGGAGACCGGCGAGCTCGATCTGGCGGGGACCTACGCGGGCAACCGCTGCCGCGTGCACATCTTCAGGCAGCAGGGCGTCCCTTCCGTGGCGCTGCGCCTGCTGCGCGAGGAGATCCCGGATCTCGCGGGGCTGGGGCTTCCCCCCGCCGCGCTCGATCTGCCGGACCTGCACAAAGGCATCGTCCTCGTCACCGGCGAGACCGGCTCCGGCAAATCCACCACCCTCGCGGCGATGATCGATTTCGTCAACCACCACCGCAAGGCGCATATCGTGACGCTCGAGGACCCCGTGGAGTACGTCTACAAGCCGGACCTCTGCGCCATCAACCAGCGCGAGGTCGGAAAGGACACCAGAAGCTTTTCCGAGGGCCTGCGGGCCAGCCTTCGCGAGGACC
>JAEELK010000217.1 GCA_016282655.1 Bacillota bacterium
GATGGGGCAGCTCCCGTGCGCGGCCAGGCCCGCGTAGTGCGCCGCCGTGCCGTAGCCCTTGTTGCTGTCGAAGCCGTACCAGGGAAAGCGCTCGTGATACTCCCGCATGAGGCGGTCCCGGGTGACCTTGGCCACGATGGATGCAGCCGCGATGGAGACGCTCTGGCTGTCTCCCTTGATGATGCCGGCCTGCGGGATGCCAAGGTCCGGCAGGGTGAGCGCGTCGATCAGCACGCAGTCCGGCCGCTGCCGCAGGCCGTCCAGCGCCATGCGCATGGCCCGCTTGGTGGCCTCCAGGATGTTGATCTCGTCTATGACCTGATTGTCCACCATTCCCAGGCTGATGTCAACGGCTGCCGCCGCGATCTCTTCAAAAAGCGCTTCCCTGCGCTTTTCGCTGAGCTTTTTGGAGTCGTCCACGCCGAGGACGGAGAAATCCTCCGGCAGGATGACGGCGGCGGCCACCACGGGCCCCGCCAGCGGGCCTCTGCCCACCTCGTCCACACCGCAGATCAGGCGCAGGCCGCGCGCGCGGTACTTGCGCTCAAAGACCTGCATCTCTTCCAGCCTGCGGCGCAGCTTTTCTTCCCGTTCCGCTTTCGTCACGGCAGTCCCTCCTATTCCAGCGGCTCCAGCGTGATGGCGCCGATCTGTCCGGCGCGGAACTCGTCCAGCACCGTGCGCGCGATGCGGCTGTAGTCCAGACGGCCGCCGGAGAGCAGGAAGCCGCGCTTGCGCCCGATCGCTTCCATGGTGCCCAGCGGCGTCTCTTCGACCGCGTCCAGCTTGTAGCGGGCGCAGAGCAGCGCCGGGTAGCGCGCCGAGAGCACGGCGATCAGCTCCAGCGCCAGGTCCTCCAGGTTCATGATCTCGTCTTTGATCGAGCCGCAGAACGCCAGGTTCTTCCCCGCCTTCGGATCTTCGAACTTCGGCCAGCGGATGCCCGGCGCGTCCAGGAGCAGCATGCCGTTCTGCATGCCGAGCCACTGCTTGCCGCGGGTGACGCCGGGCTTATCGCCCGTCTGGGCGCTCTTTCGCCCCGCCAGGCGGTTGATGAGCGAGGACTTGCCGACGTTCGGCACGCCCACCACCATCAGACGCAGCACGCGCTTCCGGCTACGCTTCGCGTTGCACTCCTCCTGCAGGCGGTCCAGCAGCTGCATCAGCTTTCCCACGCCGCTGCCGCTCATGGCGTTCAGCGCCACTGCCATGTGCCCTTCGGCCCGGAAGTGCTCCATCCAGCGCTCGCTCTCCCGCTCGTCCGCGAGGTCGCTCTTGTTGAGCAGGATGACGCGCTCCTTGCGCTGCAGGATCTCGTCGATGACGGGATTGCGGCTGGAGACCGGGATGCGGGCGTCGATGACCTCCGCCGCCAGGTCCACCAGCTTCAGGTTCTCCTGTATGAGCTCCCGGGTCTTCTTCATGTGGCCGGGATACCAGTTGATCTGTTCCATCGCTCCCCTCCGGGGAAAAAAAGAGAGCCGCACGCGGCTCCCTCTTTTCGTTTCTTACTCTTTGCCTTTGATCTTGGCAGCCTTGCCGGTGCGCTGACGCATATAGTTCAGCTTGGCTCTGCGCACTTCGCCGTGTCTGACCACTTCGATCTTGTCCACCAGCGGAGAGTGCAGCGGGAAGGTCTTTTCGACGCCGACGCCGGAAGAGATCTTCCGGACGGTGAAGGTCTGGCCGATGCCGCCGCCCTGCATCTTGAGGACGTAGCCTTCGAAGACCTGGATCCTTTCCTTGCCGCCTTCCTTGATCTTGACGCTCACCTTGACGGTGTCGCCGACCTGCAGCGCGGGAAGCTCTTTCTTTTCGTACTCTTCTCCGATGCTCTTCAATACATCCATGGGTATTCCTCCTCTCTTCCAAGACGTTCGTGGTATCCAAACGCGCCGCAGGCTCTGCGGTCACTATATCCAGAGGACCGTCCGTAATACACCGGGTAGTAGTTTAGCATGCTTCCCGGCCGGATGCAAGGGTTTTTTTATCCTCAGCGCCGCGGCGCCTGATCCGCCTCCGCCGCGCGCTCCATCTGCAGGGCGTTTTCGATGGCGCGGGCAAGCTGGTCCGCGCAGGAGGTCCCCTTCCCCGCGCAGTCGTTCCCCTTCAGGCGCGCGGCGATATCAGCCGCGTCCGCCCCCTCCACCAGCTTTCCGATGGCCAGCGTGTTGCCGGGGCAGCCGCCGTAGAAGGTGACGTCGCGGAGCTTGCCGTCCTCGATCCCGAAGGTGATCTGCTTGGAGCAGACGCCGTGGGTGTGATACAGATATTTTTTCATGCTTCGGATCTCCTTTTTCGATCTGGTCTTTCTTTTATATGAGGCGTCAGGCCCGCGGGTGGGTCCTGTCGAAGACTTCTTTGATGTGGCTGCCGCCGGCCTGCAGGAAGCACTGCAGGGCCGCGGGGTCCGATACGCCGAGCAGCTCCTGCAGCGAGCGCAGGTCCGCGCCGTTCCGCAGCAGGTGGACGGCGAAGCTGTTGCGCAGGATCTGCGGCGAGACCTTCTCCGAGAGCCCCGCGGCCGCGGCGGCTTCTTTCAATATGATCCACGCGCCCTGCCGGCTCAGGCGGCCGCCCCGGCAGTTGAGGAAGAGCGCTTCCTCCGCGCCGCTCCCGCGCAGCGCGGGGCGGCCCTCCTCCAGGTAGCGCCGCAGGGCGCTCCTTGCCGGCCGGCCGAGCGGGAGGAGCCGGGTCTTGCCGC
>JAEELK010000218.1 GCA_016282655.1 Bacillota bacterium
CGGCAGACGTTCCGCGGGACGGTGACCGGACCGTCCCGGCAAACGGACAGAGGGAAAACGAGAGGGAAGACAGATGGAAAGTATCAAGCATCGCATTGCCCACTACTGGTCCCACCGGGCAGAGGGCTTCGAGACGCAGCGGCTTCGGGAATTTGACAGTGCGAAGCGGGGCAGGTGGCTTGCGGAGTTCCGCAGGTATCTGCCGGAGGGAAAGCCCCTCCGGATCCTGGACATCGGCACCGGCACGGGCTTTTTCGCCTGTCTGCTGGCGGCAGAGGGACATGAGGCGACGGGGATCGACCTGACGCCGGAGATGATCGAGCACGCCGGGCACATGGCCGCCGTTCTGGGACTGGATGCGGATTTTCTGCTTATGGACGCCGAGGAGCCGGAATTCGAAGACGGGAGCTTCGACGCGCTGGTGACCCGCAACCTGACCTGGACGCTGCCGCACATCGAAAAGGCCTACCGGGAATGGTACAGGATCCTGAAGCCCGGCGGCGTGCTGATCAACTTCGACGCGGACTACAGCGCCGCGCAGGAGGAGGAAGAGGAGCACGAGCTGCCGGCCGACCACGCGCACAAGCTAGTTCCGGAATACATGAAGACGGAAAACGAAGCCATCACGATGGAGGTAGGCGCATACCACGGGCCGCGGCCGCAGTGGGACGTGCAGCTGCTCGTTGAGGCGGGCTTTGAGCGCATCACGGTGGACATGGGCGTATACCGGCGCATCTACGCCGAGATCGACGAGTTCTTCAATCCCACGCCGATCTTCACGATCGCGGCAAGCAAGCCGATCTGAAACGTGCTTCCCGCTTTCCCGCGCTCCGGCCTGCCGGCGGCGTCCGCAAAGCGAGACAATACTCGGACAGAGAAAGGAAAAAATGAAGATGAAACAGAGCAGAAAAGTCTTTGCCCTCCTGCTGGCGCTGTGCATGGTCTTCGCGCTGGCCGCCTGCGGCCAGACCGCCGCACAGGCCCCCTCCGCGGCACCTGCGGACAGCTCCGGCACACAGAGCTCCGGAACCGAAAGCGCGGCTCCGGCCGAACCCAAGTTCCTGAAGATGGCCGTGAACTTCGCCTATCCCAGCCTGGACGCCCATAAGGACTACTACGGCTGGTACACCCAGATCTACGGCGTGACAGAGACCCTCTTCCGGATCGACGCCGACATGTCCGTCCAGCCCCTGCTGGCGAAGGGCTCCTCCGTCAGCGAAGATGGCCTGACCTGGACCTTCGAGCTTGCGGACGCGTGCTTCTCCAACGGCAACCCCGTCACCGCGGACATGGTGGCGCGCAACTTCCGGCGTCTGGTGGAAGTAAACGGACGCTACGAAGACTGGGCGGCCTTCACCTTTGAGGCAAAGGACGAGAAGACGCTGGCCATCACGACCCCGGACGTCTTTCCCACCATGCTCGTTGCGCTGACGGATCCGGAGTTCGCGGTAATGGACCTGGACGCCACCACGGACTTTGACAACGCCCCCATCGCCACCGGGCCCTTTGTGATCAAGTCCTTCAAGCCGGAAGGCGACGTGGAGGTCGTACGGAACGACAACTACTGGAACGGCAAGGCCAAACTCGACGGCGCCACGCTCTTCTACATGCCGGACGCCGACTCCAAGCTCCTGGCCATGCAGTCCGGCGAGATCGACTGCTACACCAGCGTGGACGCGGCCGCCAAGGCAATCTATGAGACCGATCCCTCCTCCTACGTGCTCACGGTCATTCCCGGAACCCGCATGCAGTTCTACGTGATCAACAAGACGCGCCTGAGCGACAGCGTGTGCGCGGCGATCAACCTGACGGTCGACTGCGAGGCCATCGCCGAGTATCTGAAAGGCACGACCTCCGCCGCCGTCGGTCCCTTCATCGCCTCCGCACCCTACGGCCAGGTGACCAAGCCCGCGCCCGATCCCGCCGCCGCCAAGGCGCTGCTGGAGGCGGACGGCTACACGCTCAACGCCGACGGCTATTACGCAAAGGGCGGCAAGGTGCTCGAGCTGAGCATCTGCCACTACAAGTCCCGCCAGCTGCCCGACCTCGCGGTCCTGATGCAGGAACAGCTCAAGAACATCGGCGTCAAGGCGACGCTGGTGGTGCAGGAGGATCCGGACGCCGGCTATGTGGCCACCGGAGACTACGACATTGCGCTCTACTGCATGATCGCCGATACGGGCGGCGATCCCTACTACTGCATCGACGCCCTGTACCGCGAGAGCGGCAAATGGGCCAAGGCCGGCTTCCCGACCGATGAGATCGAGGCGCTGATCAACAAGCTCCAGTTCGAGACGGACATCGATCAGCGCGCGGCGCTGGCCAACCAGATCGTTCAGGAGAGCATCGACATGAACGCCTTCGGCTACGTCGGCCTGTTCAACAAGGTCTCCGTCGCCAGACCGGGCGTCAGCGGATTCTCGGAGAACATCCCCTTCGACTTCTACGGACTCACGGCCGATACGGATATCGGATAACAAACCCCCGCTAACAGATCGGATGGGGCCGGTGCATCATACGCCGGCCCCATTCCGCGATATCATTCTCTGCAGGAAAGGAGGAACCCGAACCATGGCCGGATACATAGGCAGACGCCTGCTCCACCTTGTCGGGATCATGATCGCCGTCAGCTTCCTGACGTTTTTGCTGATGTACCTCGCCCCCGGCGACGCGGCCGCGAAGAAGCTCAACGCCCAGGGCGTGGCGGTGTCCGAGGAGATCATTGAAAAAACGCGGGAAAGCATGGGGCTCAACCGGCCCTTCCTGGTGCAGTACGGCGACTGGGCGCTCCACGCGCTGCAGGGGGATCTGGGCAACTCCTACAAGGACGACTTTCCCGTGGCGGGCAAGCTCGCCAGGGGGCTGCGCTATACGGCGATCCTCGCCGTGACGAGTCTGGCGCTGGCTTTCGCTGTGGCGCTGCCGCTGGCCATTCTGACGGCGCTCCACAAGGACTCGCTGCTGGACGACATCACCCGTCTGTTCAGCTTCGCCGGCAACTCGCTGCCGAACTTCCTGATCTCCGTGCTGCTGATGTACTTTCTGTGCGTCAAGGCGCATCTGCTGCCGCTGACGGCCAGCGAGAGCGTGAAGGGGCTCGTGATGCCCTGCCTGGCGCTGTCGATCCCGATCTGCGGACGCTTCATCCGGCAGTTCCGGGCGGAGATCCTCGAGCAGCTCGGCAGGCCCTATGTCTCCGGCTCCATGCTGCGCGGCGTGAAGCAGCGCTATATCCTCGGAAACGTCCTGCACAACTCCTCCATCTCCATCCTGACCATCGTGGGGCTTTCGATCGGCACCCTGCTCGGCGGCAGCGTGGTCATTGAGACCATCTTCCGCTGGCCGGGGCTCGGGAAGCTCGCGATGGACGCGATTACAAACCGCGACTATCCGGTGATCCAGGGCTTCGTCCTGTTCACCTCCACGGTATACGTCGTGATCAACCTGCTGATCGACATCTGCTACAGCTGGGTCGACCCGCGGCTGCGCAAGCCGGGAGGCAGATCATGAGAAAGCGGATCAAAACGAGGACATATCTGCGCCGGCGGCTCGCGGTGTTCCTGGTCCTGGCGGGCATTCTGGTGGTCATCAGCCTGATCGCGCCGATGCTCTGCCCCAACGACCCCAACGCCACCTCCGCGGCCGCGATGAACCAGGCGCCCAGCGCGCAGTACCCCTTCGGCACGGACCGCTACGGGCGCTGCGTCTGCTCCCGCGTGCTGATGGGGGCGCGGACTTCGATCTTCTCCGCCGTGGCGCTGGTGGGACTCACCTTCCTTGCCGGCACCGTGCTCGGCCTGCTGGCCGGCTGGTACGGCGGGCTGATCGACACACTGGTCATGCGTCTGGCGGATGTGATGCTGGCATTTCCGCAGATGGTGCTCGCGATCGCGGTGGCCGGCATCCTCGGCGGCGGCATGGGCAACGCCATGCTGGCCATGGGCATCACGGGCTGGACGCTCTACGCAAGGCTGGCCCGGGCGCAGACGCTCGCGCTGAAGGAAGAGCCCTATGTCCACGCGGCGCGCCTGAGCGGCTGCAGCGGGTGGACGATCATGGCGAAAACACTGCTGCCCAACATCCTCGGGCCGATGCTGGTCACCGCCGCCACACAGATCGGCGTGATGATGATCGGCATTGCAGGCCTGTCCTTCCTCGGCATCGGCGTGGCGGAGCCGCAGGCGGAGTGGGGCAGCATGATCAACGGCTCACGGGCCTACCTGCAGCTGGCGCCCTGGGCGGTGATCGCGCCGGCGGTCGCCACGATCATCACGGTGATGATCTTCAACTACCTCGGAGACTGCGTCCGTGACGCGCTGGATGTGGAGGTGGTAAGATGAACGACTGCATCCTTTCCGTCTCCCAGCTGACCGTCGGCTACGGCGGGCACGCCGCCGCGGCGGACGTTTCCTTCACGCTGCAGAAGGGGGAGATCCTCTGCCTGGTGGGCGAAAGCGGCTGCGGCAAGAGCACGGTGCTCAAGGCCCTGATGGCCGCACCAGAGATCCGGCTGATGGGCGGATCGATCACGCTGGACGACACGGTCCTTTCCGATCTGCCCGTCAAGGAACGCCGCAGAATCTGCTGCGACAGGATGGGCATTGTTTTCCAGTCTCCGGAGGCGACCTTCAACTCGATCCGGAGCTATCGCAGGCAATTCA